>NZ_LIRL01001344.1 GCF_001419795.1 Streptomyces niveiscabiei | reverse complement strand
GCCCCCGCCCGTGGACAACGCTGGACGACATACCCGCCGTCCAGAGAGAGGCAGCCGAGCGCCATGTCCCCCACCGCGCCGCATCCGCAGCTCACGTCCGTCCCCGTCGCCGACATCAGCGCCACCGGACCCGGCCACACGCCGATCCAGCAGGTGATGGGCCTGATGCGGGAGCAAGGGCCGCTCCTGGTACGGCGGTTGCACGGCCGGGACACGCTGTTCGTCGCGGACCTGGACCTGGTGAGCGACCTCGCGGACGAGACCCGGTTCGCCAAACACGTCGGCCCCGCCCTGGAGAACGTACGGGAGTTCGCCGCCGACGGCCTGTTCACCGCGTACAACGACGAGCCCAACTGGGCGAAGGCGCACGACATTCTGATGCCCGCGTTCGCGCTCGGCTCGATGCGCACCTACCACCCGGTGATGCTGAAGGTGGCTCGCCGCCTGATCGACGCGTGGGACCGCGCGGCCGGCGCCGGACAGCCGGTGAACGTGCCGGACGACATGACCCGGATGACCCTCGACACCATCGGACTCGCCGGATTCGCCTACGACTTCGGCTCCTTCGAGCGCGCCGAACCGCACCCCTTCGTCGAGTCGATGGTCCGCTGCCTGGAGTGGAGCATGACCCGCCTCGCCCGCGTCCCCGGCACGGACCACTCGGCGGCCGACCAGGCGTTCCGCGACGACGCGGCCTACCTCGCGCAGGTCGTGGACGACGTCATCGCCGCCCGCACCGGCACCGACCAGTCGGCCGCCACCGACCTCCTCGGCCTCATGCTGAGCGCCACCCACCCGGCGGACGGCACGACCCTCGACCACGCCAACATCCGCAACCAGGTCATCACGTTCCTCATCGCCGGACACGAAACCACCTCAGGGGCCCTGTCGTTCGCCCTCTACTACCTCGCCAAGCACCCCGAGGTCCTGAACCTCGTCCGCCGCGAGACCGACGCGCTGTGGGGAGACCGGGCGGACCCCGAGCCGACGTACGACGAGGTCGGCCGGCTCACCTACACGCGCCAAGTCCTCAACGAGGCCCTGCGGTTGTGGCCCACGGCAGCCGTGTTCGGCCGGCACGCCCTGGAGGACACGCTCCTCGGCGGACGCGTCCCGCTGCGCGCCGGACAGGCCGTGACCGTCCTCACGCCGATGTTGCACCGGCAGCCCGTATGGGGCGACAACCCCGACCTGTTCGACCCGGAACGCTTCACCCCCGAGGCGGAGGCGGCCCGCTCGCCGCACGCCTTCAAACCGTTCGGGACCGGCGAACGCGCCTGCATCGGGAGGCAGTTCGCACTCCACGAGGCGACGATGCTCCTGGCGATGCTCGTCCACCGCTACCGCCTCCACGACCACGCCGACTACCGGCTCACCGTCAAGGAGACCCTCACCCTCAAGCCCGACGGCTTCACCCTCACCCTCACCCCGCGCACGCCCGCCGACCGAACCCCTGTCTCTTACCCATCT
>NZ_LIRL01001343.1 GCF_001419795.1 Streptomyces niveiscabiei | reverse complement strand
AGATGTGTATAAGAGCAAGCCCGGCACCCCCAACCCGCCGACCGGCCCCTGCAAGGTGACCTCCAGCGTCAGCGCCTGGAACACCGGCCTGACCAACGCCGTGACCATCACCAACACCGCGACCACCGCGATCAACGGCTGGCGCCTCGCCTTCACCCTCCCCGCCGGCCAGACCATCACCAACGGCTGGGGAGCGACGTACGCGCCCGCCTCCGGCGCGGTGACGGCCACGAATGTGACGTACAACGCGGCGCTCGCGCCCGGCGCGTCCGTGACCGTCGGCTATCAGGCCGGCCACACCGGCAACTCGGCGGCGCCGAGCGCCTTCACCCTCAACGGGACGGCCTGTTCGTAGAGTTGACAGGACGTCAAGAAGCCGGGAGGTCCTGCGACTTCCCGGCTTCGGCCGCTGCGCGTCAGCCGTCCGCCCGCGCTGGGACCGGTGAACCCGCCCTCGCCGGAAAGTGGTTGAAGAGCAGGTTGAGGACGATCGCCGTGAGGCACCCCGCGCTGATCCCGCTGTTCATGACCGTCTGGAACCAGTCGGGGAACTTCGCGTAGACCGTCGGCACCCCGACCGGCAGCAGCCCCACCGCGACCGACACGGCGACGACGGTCAGGTTGTGGTTGTCGCGGAAGTCCACCCCGGCGAGCGTCCGCAGACCGCTCGCGGCGACCGTCCCGAACATCGCGAGCCCCGCCCCGCCCAGCACGGGCGCCGGTACGGCGGCGACCACCGCGCCGAGCTTCGGCAGCAGCCCGAGGACGACGAGCATGCCGCCCGCCGCCGCGACGACCCACCGGCTGCGCACCCGCGTCATCCCGACCAGCCCCACGTTCTGCGCGTACGCCGTGTACGGGAACGTGTTGAACACTCCGCCGAGGACGGTCGACAGGCCGTCGGCGCGCAGCCCGTCCGCGAGCGAACTCTCCTTCACCTCACGGCCGGTGAGCTCGCCGACCGCGATCAGGTCACCGGTCGTCTCGGTCATCGTCACCACGGCCACGACCAGCATGGAGATGATCGCCGACGCCTCGAACACCGGCGCCCCGAAGTGGAACGGCGTACTGATCCCGACCCAGTCCGCGTCCCCGACCCCGCCGAAGTCCGTGAACCCGAACGGGACGGCGACCGCGAGCCCCACGGCGATCCCGGCGAGCACCGCGATCCGGCTCAGGAAGGGCGGCGCGAACCGCTGGACGACCAGGACGACGGCGAGGACGAACGCGGCCAGCCCGATGTTCTTCGGCGCCCCGAAG
>NZ_LIRL01001342.1 GCF_001419795.1 Streptomyces niveiscabiei | reverse complement strand
CTCCGCCCCCTCAAACGCACGGTCCCCGCCCCTCACGCGCGGCTCCTCGACGAGCCCGCGACCGCCGACCGCATCGCCCGCCTCGGCGCCTCCCCCGAGGTGTGGCTCCCGGTCCTGCGCCCGGCCCGCGACCGCTGGCTGCGCGTGTGCCTCGTGCACGACACGAGCCCGACGATGCCCGTATGGCAGCCGCTGGTACGGGAGTTGCACACCGTGCTCGCCCAGTCGGGCATCTTCCGCACGGTCTCCCTGCACCCCCTCACCCCCGACGGCCGCACCCGTGGCGTCGTCGCCCCGGCCGACGGCCGCACCGCGATCCTCGTCCTCAGCGACTGCATGGGCCCGCAGTGGCGCCCCGGCCCGGACGGCGACCGCTGGTACGGCACCCTGCGCCACTGGGCAACTCACGCCCCGCTGGCCGTCGTTCAGCCCCTCCCCGAGCACCTGTGGCCGGCCACCGCACTCCCCGCCGAACCGGGCCTGTTCGCCTCCCCGGCCCTCGCGTCCCCGGCGTCACGGCTCGCCTTCACCCCGTACGACCCCGACGTCACCGCCCCCTCACCGGACGCCGTCGCACTGCCGGTCATGGAACCGGACGCGCCCTGGCTCGCCAACTGGGCGTCGCTGCTGACGAGTCCGGGCGGCGGGCGGATCCCCGGCGCGGCGGCCTGGCTGACGAGCGCGCCCGCCGTCCCTGAAGAGGCGTCGGACATAAGAGACTTGACGGCCCGTGAGATTGTTCTGCGGTTCGAGTCGACGGCCTCTCCGGAGGCGTTCCGGCTGGCCGGGCACCTGTCGCTGGCGGCACCCTCGGTGCCGGTGATGCGGCTCGTGCAGCACACGGTGCAGAAGGACCCCCGGCCCCAGCACCTGGCCGAGGTGATCCTCAGCGGGATGCTCACGGCCGTCGACGGACCGCCCGGCTCGTACGCGTTCCGGCCCGGGGTACGGGAGCTGCTGCAACGCACGCTGCCCCGGACCGTGCGCGGGCGCACGAGTGAATTCCTCGCGCGGATCGGCGAGTTGATCGACGTACGCGCCGGGTTCACGCCCGGGGCGTTCCGCGCGCTCGGGGGCGGCGGGGCGGAGGACGGGGAGGCGTTCGCGACCGTACGCGGCGAGACCGTCGACCGGCTCGGCGGGACGACGGAGGCCACGCTCCTTGACGGGACGACGGAGACCGCGCCCCCTGACGGGACGACGGACGCCGCACTCCTCGGCGGGCGGTACCGGGTCCTCGGGCAGCGGGGTCCGGGGCAGCGGGTGCGGGAGGCGGTGGACACGCGGAGCGGGGAGCGGGTCGTCGTCCACCTCTACCCCGAACAGCCGGAGCATCTCGACCGGTTCACGGAGGACGCGCGGGCGCTCGCCGGGGTCGACAGTCCGTACGTGGCGCGGGTCCTCGACCACGGGGTGGAGGGCCAAACCCCGTACCTGGTCGCGGAGTTCGTGGAGGGGGTGACGCTGTCCGAGCTGCTGCTGGGGAGCGGGCCCGGGGTGTGCCTGCCGGTGTACGCCGCGCTCGTGGCCGACGTCCAGGAGGGGCTGCGCGCCCTGCACGCGGCCGGCCTGGTGCGGGGGCAGACCGGCGGCAACGGCCTGTTGCTGCGCGCGGACGGCACCGTACTCATCAGCCGGTTCGCGCTGGGGCAGGAGTCGGTGGGCAAGGGCGCGGCAGGGGACGCGGTCGAATTCCACCGGCTCGCCGAGGAGTTGACGAAGCGCTCGCCGGACGTACAGGACTTCCGGGCCCGGCACCCCGAGCAGTCGGCGGAGTCGCTCCGGCGGGCCCGCCGCACCGAGCACCTCCAGATCCGGACGACCGCCCCCCTCCGCGTCACGCGAGGCTCCGTCTCCCAGGACATCCACTCCCCCGAACTGATGGCGCTGCTGGTCAAGTTGCTGCACGAGCGGGGCCGCCGGGTGACGTTCGGCGAGTTGGCGCGCGTCCTGCCGGAGGGGAACCGATCTCCGTCCCGTATCCGGGAGTTGATCGCCGAGCTGGCCGTCGGCTTCCTCGGGCCCGGCACCGTCGCCGAGGTCGCCGACGGCTACGTCCTGCACCTCCCGGCGGTCCGGGTCCGCGCCCCGCAGCCCCTCCGCTTCGAGACCCTCACCC
>NZ_LIRL01001341.1:994-1257 GCF_001419795.1 Streptomyces niveiscabiei | reverse complement strand
GACCTGGGTGATGTGGGTGGGGTGGGGGCGGTAGGTCACTTCGGGTGCGCCTGGGTGTGGTGGCGGCGCAGGAGGACGTTCGCGTCCGTGGCCGCGCTGTAGTCCTTGTTCTTGTGGGCCGTCCTGCGGAGGGTGGCGAGTTCGTCGCAGGTCGCGCAGTTGGGGTACGGGCGCGGGGGTGCGCTGAGGTCGATCGCCGGCTCCAACGGGGGGTTCTTCGCGGGGTCGTTGCGGGTGAGGTGGTTCGCCGCCTTCACGCCGGC
>NZ_LIRL01001341.1:0-902 GCF_001419795.1 Streptomyces niveiscabiei | reverse complement strand
TGGGTAGTACGAGGATGGCCCATGGACGGTGGTCGTACAGGTCGAATCGGGTTTGGTGCACCACGGAGCGCGGTCATGCACCACGCGGGATGGAGGGGACGGATGTCACGGAGGCTTCCGATCACGGGAATGAGCCAGGAGCCGAGGGAACGGTTCCGGGAGGTGGTCAAGGAGCAACGGGAGAAACTGGGGCTGAGCTTCAGGGAGTTGTCGCGGCGGCTGGGGTGGGATCAGTCGCTGCTGAGCAGGTTGGAGAGCGGGGCGACGATTGGTAGTCCGCAGGTTGCCATGGGGCTGGACACGTTCTATGGGACGACGCCGTTGATCCTGACGGTGTGGGAGCTGGCGGCTGCGGACAAGAAGCAGTTCAGGCCGAGGTACCGGACGTACATGGAGTACGAGGCGAAGGCGGTTGCCTTGTCCCAGTTCTCGCTGAGCAGGCTGCATGGGTTGCTTCAGACGGAGGCGTACGCACGGGAAGCGCTGGCGGCGGGTGGCCTTGAGGGTGNNGTGTTCCGCTCGATCCTCTCCGAGGCGGCGCTCCGGAATTCGCTGCGTGATCCGGCCGCTTGGCGTGAGCAACTGGAGAGTCTGCTGGAGGTGTCCGAGCTGCCGAACGTCGTCATCCGCGTGCTGCCGTTCGGCATGGGGTTGCATGGCTTGGACACCACAGATGTGATGTTCCTGCGGCTCATGGACGGGCGGACCGTCGTCTACACGGAGAACGATCTAGACGGCGAAGTGGTCGAAGAAACTGGCAAGGCCGAGTACCTCTTCCGTGCTTATGATGCCGTGTGCGACCTGGCGCAAACACCCGCCGAGTCACGCGCGTTCATCTTGCGGCTGTTGGAGGAAGTACCGTGCGATCCGTCGACCTGACCAACCTCTCGTGGCGCAAGAGC
>NZ_LIRL01001340.1 GCF_001419795.1 Streptomyces niveiscabiei | reverse complement strand
CTGCCCAGTACTCCGCAGCGAACCCTCCCACGGACACGCCCACCAGCACCGCCAGCCCCACCTGCCGCGAACTGTTGAGGAGCTCGGAGGCCATGCCGGTCTCCCCGGCGGGCACCCCTTCCGTCGCCGCGCTCCCCATGGGAACGAAGGACACGCCGGTGGCGGTGGGGCCATAGCCGAGGACCTGCATCCCCGTCCCTCCTGGTCACCAGCAGCACGCCCGCGAGGTCCAGGCGTCCGCCTCCGAGGCTCGCCCCGAACACCGCAAACCCGGCGATCAGCACCCGTTTGCGCACCAGCGCGTCCACGAGGGCGTACGCGTTGACGACCCGGGACAGCGCCCCGCCCCGAACCCCGGCCCTGTGCGGATCGCAGCTGCGTGCGCTGGCGAACGGCCTGCTGCTGGACGCTACTTGAGCGACTCCCACCGTTCGCTCGCCGCCGGCTCCTTCGGCACCACGCGGTTCGGGTCGGAGGGGGCGGGGACGACCGGCATCATCACGGTCGTGAGGTTGCGTACGGTCAATCCCCGGATGCTCTGGCCGAGTTCCATGAGGTCGGAGAGGGAGCTGAGGCCCGTGTCGGTGGTGAGGCTGCCGGTTACGGCGTCGGCGACCTGGTAGAGCTTGGTCGGGCTGCTCAGCAGGTCCAGGTGGGAGATCTGGGTCAACAGGGCTTTCACGAGGGTCTGTTGGAGGGCTATGCGGCCCAGGTCGCTGCCGTCGCCGATGCCGTGGCGGGTGCGGGCGAACGCGAGGGCGGTTTTGCCGTCCAAGTGGTGGGTGCCGGCGTCGAGTTGGAGGTGGCTGTCGGTGTCGTGGATGTCGGTGGTCGTTGTGACCGTGACGCCTCCGAGCGCGTCGACCAGTTTCGCGAACCCGGCGAAGTCGACCTCGATGTAGTGGTCCATGCGGACGTCGGTCAGCCGCTCGACGGTCTTGACGGCGCAGACGGGCCCGCCGATCTCGTACGCGGTGTTGAACATGACGCCGTGGGCGACCCGGGTGGGCCCGCCGGAGTCGCGAGGGCAGGAGGGCCGGGTGACGAGGGTGTCACGGGGGATGCTGACGACGGTGGCCGCCGTACGGCCCGCGTCGAGGTGGACGACCATCGCCGTGTCGGAGCGGGCGCCGCCCTCGGGGCCGCCGCCAAGTTCCTTGTTCTCCTTGCCCGTTCGGGAGTCGGAGCCGAGGACGAGGATGTTGAGGGAGCCGGTGGGGAGGGGGGAGGCGGACGGCGAGGGGGTGACCATCGCGCGGGCCGGGCGGTCGTCGCAGAGGGCCTGGTCGATGTCGACGCTC
>NZ_LIRL01000134.1 GCF_001419795.1 Streptomyces niveiscabiei | reverse complement strand
CTCCCCGCCTTCTCCCCTCTCGCCCCGTCTCCGACTACCCTGCACTCATCCGATGACTGACCCCGAGGAGCCGCGATGCGTGTCGCTCTGTTCCTGACCTGTGTCAACGACACGCTGTATCCGGACACCGGCCGGGCCGTGGTGAAGCTCCTGACCAGGCTGGGCGTCGACGTGGACTTCCCGATGGCGCAGACGTGCTGCGGGCAGGCCCACTACAACACCGGGTACCGGCACCAGGCGGAACCACTGGCCCGGAAGTTCTCCGATGTCTTCGGGGGGTACGACGCGATCGTCACCCCGTCGGGGTCGTGCGGTTCGATGGTGCGGGAGCTGTATCCCCGGATGGGCGAGCGGGCGCGGGCGGAGGGCCGGGGGGACTCGCTGGCCACGGTGCTCGCGCCGGTCGTGCCGAAGACGTACGAGCTGACGGAGTTCCTGGTGGACGTGCTGGGGGTGACCGACGTGGGGGCCTACTACCCGCACACGGTGACCTACCACCCGACCTGCCACGGGCTGCGCAGCCTCGGGCTCGGCGGGCGGCCGTACCAACTCCTCAAGGCCGTCAAGGGACTTGAGCTGGTGGAGCTGCCGGGCGCCGAGGAGTGCTGCGGGTTCGGGGGGACCTTCGCCGTGAAGAACTCCGACGTCTCGGCGGCGATGGGCGCGGACAAGGTCCGCAACGCCGCGTCGACCGGCGCTGAGGTGCTGTGCGCCGCCGACAACTCGTGCCTGATGCACATCGGGGGGACGATGGCCCGGCTCAGGACCGGCATGCGGCCGGTGCACATCGCGGAGATCCTGGCGAGCACGGAGGAGGAACCCGCCGTATGAGTGGAACGTTCGTAGGGATGCCGGCGTTCCCGGTGGCCGCGAAGGAGGCCGTCGGCAACGCGACCCTGCGCGGGAACCTGCGCCACGCCACGCACACGATCCGCGCCAAGCGCGCCAAGGCGGTCGCCGAGGTGTCGGACTGGGCCGAGCTGCGCGAGGCGGGCAAGCGGATCAAGGACCACACGCTGCGCCATCTCGACCGGTATCTCGTCCAGTTGGAGGAGTCGGTCACAGCTGCGGGTGGCACCGTGCACTGGGCGGCCGACGCCGACGAGGCGAACCGGATCGTCACCCAACTGGTCAAGGAGACCGGCGAGTCGGAGGTCGTCAAGGTCAAGTCGATGGCCACGCAGGAGATCGGCCTCAACGAGGCGCTCGAAGCGGCGGGCATCCACGCCTACGAGACCGATCTCGCCGAGCTGATCGTCCAGTTGGGCAAGGACCGGCCCTCGCACATCCTCGTCCCGGCGATCCACCGCAACCGGGGTGAGATCCGGGACATCTTCCGCACCGAGATGAGCGAGTGGGGCCGCCCGGCGCCCGAGGGCCTCACCGACACGCCCGCCGAACTCGCCGAGGCGGCCCGGCTGCACCTGCGGGAGAAGTTCCTGCGCGCCAAGGTCGGCGTCTCCGGCGCCAACTTCATGGTCGCCGACACCGGCACCCTCGTCGTCGTCGAGTCCGAGGGCAACGGCCGGATGTGCCTGACCCTCCCCGAGACGCTGATCTCGGTCGTCGGCATCGAGAAGATCGTCCCGACCTGGCAGGACCTGGAGGTCTTCCTCCAGACCCTGCCGCGCTCCTCGACCGCCGAGCGCATGAACCCGTACACGAGTACCTGGACGGGTACGACGGACGGCGACGGGCCGCGCGTCTTCCACCTGGTCCTGCTGGACAACGGGCGCAGCGACACCCTCGCCGACGAGGTCGGGCGGCAGGCGCTGCGGTGCATCCGCTGCTCGGCGTGCCTGAACGTGTGCCCGGTGTACGAGCGGGCCGGGGGGCACGCCTACGGCTCGGTCTATCCGGGGCCGATCGGCGCGATCCTCAGCCCCCAACTCCGGGGCACGGCAAGCGAGATCGACGCCTCGCTGCCGTACGCGTCGTCGCTGTGCGGGGCGTGTTACGAGGTGTGTCCCGTCGCCATCGACATCCCCGAGGTGCTGGTGCATCTGCGGGAGCGGGTCGTGCAGGGCGGGCCCGTCGTGCGGGAGGGGAACCGGGTCGTGCTCAAGCCCGCGAAGGGTCATGCCGCCGAGCGGGCCGCGATGCGGGCGGCGGGGTGGGCC
>NZ_LIRL01001339.1:219-1462 GCF_001419795.1 Streptomyces niveiscabiei | reverse complement strand
GGCGAGCACGACGCAGAAGACCATCTACAGCACCCTCCTGCGCAACATCTACGCCGACAAGGCCGCCTCCGAGCAGGCGATCCGCTCCAGCGCGCTGAACTGGACCCTGGTCTACCCGACGATGCTCACCGACGGGCCCGCCCAGGGGACCTACCTCGTCGGCGAGCGCCTGCCGATGAAGGGCAATCCGACGATCAGCCGCGCGGACGTCGCCGACTTCCTGTACAAGGCGGCCCACGACCCCGAGTGGATCCACCGCGACGCCGTCCTCACCGACTGACGGGCGCCCCCGTGCGCAGGCCGTCCATCACGACGTCCAGGAGCACGGACGCCTGGCCCTGCCAGTCGCCGGCGGAGTCGATCTGCCAGATCCCGGCGATGAGCAGGACGAAGTCGGCGAACGTCACGCCCGGCCTGATCGTGCCGGCCTCGTGGTTCGCCGTGAGCAGCGTGTCGATCGCCTCGGCCACGACCGCGTACCCCGGCTGGGCCCGGGCGTCCGACGAGCCGACGATCCGGCTCATCGTGTCCGACAGGCCCGCCTTGGCGACGGCGAAGCGGGCGAGCTGGTCCATCCACTCGCGCAGCGCCCGGTCCGGGGTGCGGGTCGCGAGGAGGTGGGCCGCCGCGTCGGTGAGGAGGCGCACCTCGTGGCGGTAGACCTCCAGGACGAGGGCCTCGCGGTTGGGGAAGTTGNNCCCGGTTGCGCTGCGCGTCCGCGCGGTGAGGGCCGTCGCTCCTGGGGTCCACGTCCCCCTCCTTCCGGGCTCGCGCCCACGCTTCCGGACATGCGTCCGTTTAGGGTGCCACCTTAACGCCGCTCACACGGGGCCGGTCGCCGCGACCAGCGCCGCGAGGTCGTCCTCGTACGTCAGATAGCGGCCCGTCAGCGCGTCCGCCTCGCCGCCGATCAGGCGCAGGAGGTTGCCGAGCGCGGCGGGCNNCCAGGAGGCCGGGGTGGTAGCTGAACGCGGCGATGTCGTGCGGGAGGAGTTCGATCGCCAGGTTCTCGGTGAGCTTGTTGACCGCGGCCTTCGACACCGAGTACGCGCTGACGTACGGCCACCGGGTGTGCCCGGCGTGGCTGGAGACCGTGACGATCCGGCCCCGGCCGCGCTCGATCATGCCGGGGACGACGGCGCGGCAGGCCGCGAGCGTGCCGCCCAGGTTGACGTCCATCGCGTGCTGCCACTCGGCCGGGTCGCTCTCCCAGACGGGGCCCGCTGGGCCGGGGACACCGGCG
>NZ_LIRL01001339.1:0-129 GCF_001419795.1 Streptomyces niveiscabiei | reverse complement strand
GCCGGTGACGAGGACCCGCAGACCGGTCAGATCGGGGCTTTGCGACATCAGAACCTCCAGCGCGAGCACGTACGTATCCGATCATCCGACCATGCGCGGATCCGGTGGGGTGGATGGGGTGGCCTGCGG
>NZ_LIRL01001338.1 GCF_001419795.1 Streptomyces niveiscabiei | reverse complement strand
GGGGTGGAGGGCGGGGGTAGCTCTCACGTCGTACGTGGCGCCTGAGGCGTACGCCGGACCGGCGCCGGACGTAGCTCCCGTGTCGTATGTGGCTCCGGTGCCGTACGTGGCTCCCGCGTCGTACGTCGTCCCCGCGGCGTTCCTCTCCTCGCTGGTGTTCATGCCCTCACCACCTCCGTCCCCGCGGCCTCGATCTCCGCCGTCTCCGCGTCGCCCAGGCCCTGGTCCGTGATCAGGAGGTCCACGTCCGTGAGGTCGCCGAAGCGGGCGAAGTGTTCCTGGGCGTGTTTGGCGGAGTCGGCGAGGAGGACGACCCGGCGGGCGGCGGCGACGGCCGCGCGCTTGACGGCGGATTCCGCGAGGTCGGGGGTGGTGAGGCCGTGGGCCGGGGAGAAGCCGTTCGCGGCGACGAAGAGGACGTCGGCGCGGATCTCGCCGTACGCCCGCAGGGCCCACGCGTCGACGGCGGCCCGCGTGCGGTGGCGGACCCGGCCGCCGACCAGGTGGAGCTGGATGCCGGGGTGGTCCGCGAGGCGCGCGGCGATGGGGAGGCTGTGGGTGACGACCGTGAGCGTGGCGTCGAGGGGGATCGCGGCGGCGAGGCGGGCGACCGTCGTCCCCGCGTCGAGGATCAGCGTGCCGTCGGTGGGGAGTTCGGCGAGGGCCGCCTTCGCGATGCGGTCCTTCTCGTCGGCGGAGGTGTACTCGCGTTCCGCCAGGTCCGGTTCGAAGTCCAGGCGGCCGACCGGTATCGCGCCGCCGTGCACCCTGCGGACGAGGCCGGCGCGGTCCAGGGACTTGAGGTCCCTGCGGATCGTCTCCGCGGTGACCTGGAACTCCTCGGCGAGCGAGATGACGTCCACCCGGCCGCCGTCACGGGCGAGGCGCAGGATCTCCTGCTGCCGTTCCGGTGCGTACATCGCTTCGCCTCCGAGGGGTTCCGTACCACGTCCGGCCACACCCGACCGTGTCCGACCCTGTCCGCTTGATGCCCGAACTTGTGGTTTCGCTGGGAGGCTACGCCCAGATTTCCGGAAAGTAAACAGGTTCGGACTTCAATCGGGCACGATCGGGCGTCGGGATTTTCGGGCGGTTCCGGTCTAGGTCAGGTGCTGGCCTAGACGTGCGGCATCCTTCCGGGCATGACCACTGACACGCCTGCGCGGCTGCTTCAGCTGTTGTCGTTGCTCCAGACGCCCCGGGAGTGGCCGGGGGGTGAGCTGGCCGAGCGGCTCAGGGTGTCCCGGCGGACCGTTCGGCGGGACATCGACCGGCTGCGGGAGCTGGGGTACCCCGTGCAGGCCACCATGGGGGCCGACGGGGGGTACCGGCTCGTCGCCGGGAAGGCGATGCCGCCGCTCGTGCTCGACGACGAGGAGGCTGTCGCCATCGCCGTGGGGTTGCGGGCGGGGGCCGGGCACGCGGTCGCCGGGGTCGACGAGGCGTCCGTGCGGGCGCTGGCGAAGCTGGAGCAGGTGTTGCCGGCTCGGTTGCGGCGGCGGGTGGCCACGTTGCAGGCGGCGACCGCGCCGCTGACCAGTGGGGGTGGGGAGCGGATTCCGCCCGAGACCCTCACCGCGATCGCCTCCGCCGTCGCCGGGACCGAGCGGTTGCGGTTCGCCTACAGCGCGCGGGACGGGGTGGACAGTCGGCGGCTCGTCGAGCCGTATCGGCTCGTGTCCACCGGGCAGCGGTGGTATCTCGTCGCGTACGACCTCGATCGGGGGGACTGGCGGACGTTCCGCGTCGACCGGGTGAGCGAGCCGTTCGCCACCGGCGCGCGGTTCGCTCCGCGGGAGTTGCCGGAGGGGGGTGCGGTGGAGCTGGTGCGCCGGGCGCTCTCCGGGCGGCGGGACACGTACGAGTTCTCGGTCGTCTTCGCCGGGAGCGCGGAGGGGGTCGGGGCTCGGGTGCCGGGG
>NZ_LIRL01001337.1 GCF_001419795.1 Streptomyces niveiscabiei | reverse complement strand
AGGGCGATTGTCAGTGGGGTGGTGCATGGTGGAACCAGATCCGAACCGGCCGAGCTGGAGGGGGCCTCAGCCATGTCTTTCACCGCTGGACCGACGTCCGCCGAACCGACCCAGAACCACGCCGCGCTCGCGAACGCGACACCCGTCGGCGAGACCGTCCTGCGCCCGCACGCCGAGACCGCCTTCGCATCCGAACTCGCCGCGCTGGCCGCGCAGGACGACCGTCCGCGCCCGCCGAACTGGAAGCTGTCGCCGTGGGCGGTGGCGACGTACCTGCTGGGCGGCACGCTGCCCGACGGCGAGGTGATCTCGCCGAAGTACGTGGGCCCGCGCCGGATCGTGGAGGTCGCCGTCTCCACGCTCGCCACGGACCGCGCACTGCTCCTGCTGGGCGTCCCCGGCACCGCCAAGACGTGGATGTCCGAGCACCTCGCGGCGGCGGTCAGCGGCGACTCGACGCTCCTCGTGCAGGGCACGGCCGGGACCCCGGAGGAAGCGATCCGCTACGGCTGGAACTACGCGCAGCTCCTGTCGCACGGCCCGAGCCGCGCCGCCCTCGTACCGAGCCCGGTGCTGCGGGCGATGGCCGAGGGGATGACGGCCCGCGTCGAGGAGTTGACGCGCATCCCGGCCGACGTGCAGGACTCGCTGATCACGATCCTCTCGGAGAAGACCCTCCCCGTCCCGGAGCTGGGCCAGGAGGTGCAGGCCGTGCGGGGGTTCAACGTCATCGCGACGGCCAACGACCGCGACCGGGGGGTCAACGAACTGTCCAGCGCGCTGCGCCGCCGGTTCAACACGGTCGTGCTGCCCCTGCCCGCGAGCGCGGAGACGGAGGTCGAGATCGTCGCCCGGCGCGTCGAGCAGATCGGCCGCTCCCTGGACCTGCCCGCCGTCCCGGACGGCATCGCCGAGATCCGGCGCGTCGTGACGGTCTTCCGGGAACTGCGCGACGGGATCACCGCCGACGGCCGGACGAAGGTCAAGTCGCCCAGCGGCACGCTCTCCACGGCGGAGGCCATCTCCGTCGTCACGAGCGGCCTCGCGCTCGCCGCCCACTTCGGCGACGGCGTGCTGCGCCCGGCCGACGTCGCCG
>NZ_LIRL01001336.1 GCF_001419795.1 Streptomyces niveiscabiei | reverse complement strand
CGGCGGGCGGGAGAACCGGAAAACCAACGGAGGAGAACACCATGAAGATCGAGAACCCGGCCGAGAACCTGGTCCGCGGCTACCGCACCTACACCGACGGCGACCAGGTCGCCCAGGTCGCGGGCGTCGAGGGCCCGGAGACCACGGCGTCCATCACCACCGCGACGCCGGTCATCACCACCACCACGCTGATCTTCGACTGCTAGTCGAAGCCGGCACACGCTCGGGGGCCCGGTCCTGGCCGGGCCCCCGAGCACCATCCGACGAAAGGCACCGGCATGTCCGGAGAGGTCGTCGTCTCGTACGGCACCACCGCGTCGACCACACGCGTCCTGCGGGAAGGCCCGCACCGCTTCCGCTGGCACCGGGTGCCCGGCGAGAGCGCGGTCAAAGCGGCCGGTGCGGTGCCGGGCGGGCTGCGGGACCTCTTCGCCCGGGCGGGCACCGGGGGCGTCCGCTTCGCCGTGCCCGAGCCCGCGCCCGAGGGCGGGTTCGCGCAGGTCCTGCCCGACTCCGTCAGCGTCGGCTGGCACCTGCTCGCGGGGAGCGCTCTGCCCAGGCAGTACGCGGACGTCGTCCGGCGCGTGGGCGAAGCGGTGCGCGGGCTGCACGCGGGCGCGGACCGGATTCACGGCACCGTGCGCGGGCTGCACGCGGTCGCCGACGGGGTTCACGGCACCGTGCCCTGGCTCGACGGACTGGCCCGCTGGCTCGCCGAACGGCCCGACCCGGTGGCGGCGCGCCTGGTGCGGCGGATCGGCGAGGAACGCTCCACGCGGCTCGCGCAGTGGGCGGCTCACCTGTCCGCGCCCGGCGGGGTGCTGCTCGGGACGCTGTCGCCCGGGGTGATCGTCGTCGACCGGCGCGACCGGACCGCGCACGTCCTCGTCAGCGCCGAGGCCGGGTACGGGCCTCCCGCGCTCGACCTCGGCACGCTCGCCGAGGCCCTGTCCACGTCCGTCGCGGTCGCCTCGCGCGGGGCGCACCGGGCGCCGGACAACCTCGGCTACGGCGTCCTGTGGGACGCGTTCACCGCCGGGTACGGGGCCGCCGGCGGGTACGGGTCCGCTGGGTACGGGTCCGCCGGGTACGGGGACGGTGTTCCGCGCGCCGACGTGAAGCGCGCCGCCGTGCTCCGGCGCGTGCACCGGCTGCGCAGCATCAGCGGCCACCTCGGGGACAACGCCGTCTTCGACGAACAACTCGCCGCTCTGCCCGACCTGGTGGACGGCGACACCATCGTCCCGCTCGACCGGAGGAACTGAATGAGCGTCTTGAACGGCAGGAAGGCCGTCGTCACCGGGGCCTCCCGGGGCGTCGGCAGGGCGATCGCGCTGCGGCTCGCCGCCGACGGGGCGGCCGTCGTGGTCGGCTACCACCAGGGCGAGGCCGCCGCGAAGTCCTGCGCCGAGGAGATCCGGGCGGCCGGTGGAACGGCGTACACCGTCGGCGCCGACCTCGCCGACCTGGAGCAGGTCCGCGCCTTCACGGCCCGCGCCGGGGAGCTGCTGGGCGGGCTCGACATCGTCGTCAACAACGCCGCCGAGTCCGAGCAGATCGCCATCGCCGACGCCGACGAGGCGCACTACGAGCGCGTCATGGCCGTCAACGCGCGGGCGCCCTTCTTCATCATGCAGTCCGCCCAGGAGGTGCTCGGCGCGGGCGGGCGCATCATCAACATCTCCAGCATCGCCACCTCGCTGTCGGCGCCCGGGGCCGCCGTGTACGCCGGGAGCAAGGCCGCGCTCGAACGGTTCACGACCACCGCCGCGCACGAGCTCGGGCCCCGGGGCATCACCGTCAACGCGATCTCGCCCGGCACCGTCGACACGGACATGCTGCGCGCGCTGCACGGGGAGCGCGCCCGCGAGGCCCTCGCCGCCGTGACCCCACTCCGGCGCCTCGGGCGCGGGTCCGACATCGCGGGGGTGGTCGCCTTCCTCGCCGGGGACGACGCGGCGTTCGTCACGGGGCAGACGATCGCGGTGAACGGGGGGTTCCGCTGAGGCGGGGGG
>NZ_LIRL01001335.1 GCF_001419795.1 Streptomyces niveiscabiei | reverse complement strand
ACCTTCACCCGCCGCTTCCGCGACGAGGTCGGCACCAGCCCCGGCCAGTGGCTCACCCGCCAGCGCGTCGACCTGGCCCGGCACTTGCTGGAAACCACCGACTGGCCCGTCGACCGGGTCGCCGACCGCGCCGGATTCGGCACCGGTGTCTCCCTGCGCAAGCACCTTCATGCCGCCATCGGGGTCACACCCCAGGCGTACCGCCGCACCTTCCGCCCGGCACTCGCCGACGGTTCAGCGCGGTAGCGGCGGGCAACTCACCATTCCGCCTTGCCTACGGCACGTCTCCCTTGTTCGGCGCGGCGGTCACCCGCCGGTGCGGTGGGGCGCCGTCCGCGGCGACCGCGGAACCGTCGCCCCACGCCTGGCAGATGTCCAGGCGTGCGTGCGCGTTGACCAGTTCGGCGATGGCCTTGCTCAAGGCCGGGATGGAGAAGTGCCGGTTCGCGGCCAGCGACAGTTCGTGCCCGCTCACCCCGGGGATGTGCCGGGCCGCTGCCGCGGCGGCTGCGGTGAGCTTGTCCTCCAGATGCCTCACGTCACCACCAACGGCACTGGGCCGTACGGGTGACGGTCGAGGCCGTCACCACTCCAACATCATCCCGTGGCGGGTTCCTGGCACATCTGGGTCATGCCCCTGCTTGAGGGGGCGCGGGGAACATTCGTCCAATACGGCGGCGGGCGCCGGCCGCGACAGTGGGCCGCATGACCGACACTTCGGCGCTGGACGATGGCGCCCTCCACGTACGCCAAGACGGCCCCCGCGACGCCCCCGCCCTCCTCCTCATCCATGGCTCCGCGTCCTCGACCCGCTCGTGGGACGCGCTCGTCCCCCACCTCACCGGCTCGCACCACGTCATCCGCCCCGACCTCCTCGGACACGGAGAGTCGGCCAAACCCGCCGACCTCAGCTACGCCCTCCCCGACCAGGCGCGGCGCCTCGCCGCCGTACTGGAGCGCCTCGGCGTCGGACACGCCGTCGTCGTGGGCCACTCCAGCGGGGGCGCCGTCGCCACGGCCCTCGCGGAACAGCGCCCCGACCTGGTGACCGGGCTCGCCCTCATCAACACCGGCCCCGGCCTGCACGCGTACATCGCATCCGACGCCGACCTCTCCCAGTGGCCGCCGACCGACGACCAGCTCCGCCAATTCGCGAGCACCGGCTTCAGCCGGCCCGGCTACGAGATCCCACCCGAACTCCTTGACGAAGTCCGCCACATGACCCTCCACACCCTCACCGCGACCATGCAAGCCACCCGCGCCTACCTCGCCGAACGCCCCCTCCCCGACCG
>NZ_LIRL01001334.1 GCF_001419795.1 Streptomyces niveiscabiei | reverse complement strand
CGTCACCCACCCGGGAGCCCCCCTCAACTCCCTTGATCCGGACCGGATTCGGATCGGCGCCCGCGTCCAGGCCGTGTTCCCGGACGGCGGGCTCCCGCAGTGGGTGCTGATATGACGCCCCGCCTCGACACCGACAAGGAGACCGGCGTCGCGGTCGTCACGCTCGACCGCCCGGAGAGGCTCAACGCGATCGACGTCCCGGCGGCCCGCGAACTCGCGGAGATCTGGCGCCGGTTGCGGTTCGACGACGGCGTCCGGGCGATCGTCCTCACCGGTTCCGGCATCCGCGCCTTCTCCACCGGCCTGGACCGCGACGCCGTCGTCCCGCAGCCCAACTCCCCCTATATGCAGGACGATCCGCTCCTGCGCATCGGCCCCAAGTCGAACGACCTGTGGAAACCGGTGATCGCCGCCGTCGAGGGAATGGCGTGCGGCGGCGCTTTCTATCTGCTGGGCGAGAGCGAGTTCGTCGTGGCGGGGGAAGGCGCCGAGTTCTTCGACCCGCACACGACGTACGGAATGGTCAGCGCGTACGAGTCGGTGCTGATGGCGCAGCGCATGCCGTACGGGGAGGTGGCGCGGATGATGCTGATGGGGACGGCGGAACGGATCTCCGCCCGGCGCGCGTACGAGGTCGGGCTGGTCTCCGAACTCACCGAAAGAGGCGGGGCGTTGGCGGTCGCGGTCGAGCACGCGCAGGTCATCGCCGGGTATCCGGCCGCGGGGATGCAGGGGACGGTCCGCGCGCTGTGGTCGGCGCGGGAGGCGGCACAGGCGCAAGGGTTCGCGCAGGCCCCGCATCTGATTTCGCTGGGAAATCTGCCGGACGACCGCCAGGCACAACTTTTCACAGAAAGAACACGGAATTTCCGGACCCGCTGAGCGATTACCCGGAATTCGATCCGGAAACCGAAGGGTGCCGTATTCCCGCGCGGAACGCCCTCATAAAATAGCCGCATGATCCAGCACCGCACCATAGAAGTGAACGGCATCACCCTGCACATCGCCGAGGCCGGCACCGAAGGCCCGCTGGTGGTCCTGCTGCACGGCTTCCCCGAGTCCTGGCACTCCTGGCGCCACCAGTTCGCCCCGCTCGTCGCGGCCGGTTTCCGCGTCGTCGCCCCGGACCAGCGCGGCTACGGCGCCTCGGACCGCCCGGACGACGTGGCCGCGTACAGCATCCTGCACCTCGTCGGCGACGTCGTCGGCCTGATCCACGCGCTCGGCGAGGAGACCGCGTTCGTCGTCGGCCACGACTGGGGTGCGCCGGTCGCCTGGCACACGGCGCTGCTGCGGCCGGACGTGGTGCGCGGGGTCGCGGGGCTCAGCGTGGCTCCGACGCCGCGCGGCGCCAACCCGCCGCTGGAGGTGGTGAAGGCGGCGTACGACGGCCGCTTCTACTGGACGTACTTCAACCAAGCCGGCGTCGCCGACGAGGAGTTCGGCCGGGACCCGAAGACCGCGCTACGGCGTTTCGTGTACGCGCTCTCCGGCGACGCCCCGGGCGAGCCCGGCATCCACCAGGCCCTCATCGAGCCCGGCACCCCCTGGCTGGACCAGCTGCCCGCCCCCGCGCAACTCCCGGACTGGTTCACGGAGTCGGACCTCGACGAGCTGGCCGAGGGCTACGTCAAGGGCTTCACCGGCGGCCTCAACTGGTACCGCAACCTGGACCGCAACTGGGAGCTGACGGCCCCCTTCGCGGGCGCGTCCATCACCACGCCCGCGCTCTTCGTGTACGGCGACCGCGACCCCGTCGCCTACTTCCCGGGCACCCCCGAACTCGTCGCCCGCCTCCCGGAGTTGGTGCCGGGCCTGCGCCGCCCGCCGGTCGTGCTGCCGGGCTGCGGCCACTGGACCCAGCAGGAGCGGCCGGCCGAAGTGAACGAGTTGCTGGTGGAGTTCCTGACCGGGCTGCGGGACGAGCGGGCGTAAGCCCATCGAGTGCCGGGCCCGACTCCGTCGGGAGCAGGGAGAGTTCAGGCGGCCGGAGCGGCGGGCTCGACCTCGCAGCGGTCCACCTGCGCGGCGAGGCCGTCGTCCCCGACGGGAATCCGGATCTCTTCGGTCTTCTTCCCGCCGACGATCTCCTTCGTCACGGGCGCGGCGAGCACCGCGCCCGTGACGAAGG
>NZ_LIRL01001333.1 GCF_001419795.1 Streptomyces niveiscabiei | reverse complement strand
CGGCGCGGATCAGGTCGGCGGCGCTGCGGGGTGCGGCGGAGGCGGCGGTCTCCCAGGCGGGGGAGTCGTCCTTGGGGAGCGCGTTGACGATCCGGGCGAGTCCGTCGGCGAGGCTCTCCTCCGCGAGCGCGTACCGTTCGAGGCCGACCAGCACACGGACGGGACGCTCCTCCTCGTCGTCCTGCGCGGGCACGGCTCCGGGTTCCTCCAACGCGTCCTGGAAGATCAGCGCCTCCCCCTCGGCGACGGTGTCCTGTACGGCGCCGTCGGGGTCCGGCACGCCCCGCTGGGCCAGCGCGCCGGTCAACACCGACAGCTCCAGCGCGGTGTGCCCTGCCATCGCGGCCTGCTCCAGCAGCCACAGCGTCACCGCACGCCCCCGCCGCTCGTCCGCCGGCCCACACTCGGCCCCGAGCAGGGCCCGCGCGAACCCGTCCGCCTGCTCCGGCCGCACCCCGGAGACCCGCAGCAACTGCCAGGGGTCCTCCCGCAGCACCTCCGCCGCCCCCTCTCCGAGAGCCACCGCGACCTGCGCCGCCAGGGCCTCCGGCGCGGACCCACCGACGAGGACACGCCGGACGGCATCGACGAGGGCGGGGGAGGGGGCGAGGGGGTTCCCGGCGCCCCCGGAGGGCGCAGCCAGGGGGTCCCCGGCAATCCCGGGACTCGCGGCACTTCCTACGCCGCCCGTGCCACTCAAGCCACCCTCGCTTCCCGTGCCGCCCGCGCCAGCCGTGCTTCCGCTGGGCCCGAACCCGGTGTCAACCCCCGGGCCTCCGGCGGTCCTTGAGACGCCGGTGGTTCCCCCGGCGCGATCTCCCCCGCCAGGCCCGAACTCCCCAGTGGTCGCGGCGTCCCCCACCGCCGACGGAGCGGACCCGTCCGGCATCCCCCGCTCAGGACGTCGCCCGGTGCCGGGAACGCTCCGCGAGGGAGGTGCGGCGTACGCGCTCGCGGGCTTCGCGCCGCTCTCCACGGCCCGTACGGCGGCCAGCAGTTCCGCGGCGGTCCCACTCAACTTGCCGCCCGCAGCGATCGGACCGGCCTTCTCGGCCTTGCGCCGCGCGATCCGCTCCCGCTCGATCTTCTGCGCGGCGCAAGGCCGAGAAG
>NZ_LIRL01001332.1:174-2102 GCF_001419795.1 Streptomyces niveiscabiei | reverse complement strand
CGGCGAGCGCGGCCGGGTCGGGTCCCGGCATCAACCGGGCGAGGACCAGGGCGGGTTCGGGGCGGGCGTCGGCCACGGGGGCGAAGGCGTCGCCGAGTTCGAGGGAGCGGTAGGAGGCGAGGTCGGCGGGCGGCCCGTCGGGGTCGCCGGGGTGCCCGGCGGCGAGCTGGTAGACGATCTGCGCGGCGCTCCACAGCGCGTCGCGGGCGTCGCAGCGGCCAACTCCCCGGCGCTGTTCGGGAGATGCGTACGGCGGGGTCCCGGTGGGCCGGCGCAGGGCGCCGAGCGGGGCGGCGGAGGCGAGGTCCCAGAGCTGGACGTGTTTGCCGTCCCAGCGCACGGCCGCCGGGACGAGCCCCGTGTGGACGAGCCCGACGCTCTCCAGGAGCCGGACGGCGAGCACCAAGTCGCGTTCCACGGTGCGCTGTTCGGTGGTGGAGATGCCGTAGGAGAGGCGGGCGGCGGGGTCGCCGCGCGGGGCCTCGTAGAGGAGGAACGGCTCGTCGGCGTCCATGTCGTGGCCGACGAGCGCCGGGAACAGGCTGCCGTAGGGGGTGGTGGCGAAGGCGCGGTGCACGGTGAGCGCGGCGCGGGCCTCGGCTTCGAGGCGGGCGGGTCCGGTCTCGGGGTCGGCGGCGGTGAGCCGGACGAGGCGGCGGTCGGCGAGGGTGAGGTCGCGGGCGGAGAGCGGTGGCGGGACGGTGCGGCGGCGCCGGTCGCCGATGCTCACGGGTTCGGTGCGGCGGACGCCCTGCGGGGTGAGGAAGGACAGGCGGCCCTTGGGGATGTCGTTCACCAGGTGTCCTCGGGGTCGGCGGCGGCAGCGGTGCGGCGGACGGTGTGGATGACGCCGTGGCGCAGGGGGGTGAGGCGCAGGGTGCCGCTGTAGCGGCCGGGGAAGAGGACGGGCTGGTCGGCGGCCCAGGCGGGGCGGCGCGCGGTGTGCGGGGCGAACCGGATGCGGCGGGCCTGCCCGGGGTCCTTGCTGAGCAGCGCGGACTGCTGCGGCGTGACCAGCTCGACGAGGTCCGCCGTGTCATCCTCCGGGTCGCGGGCGGCGACCCCCAACAGGGCCTCGGTGTCGGGGCGTTCACGCTCGGGCCGGTGCGGGGAGGGGGCGACGACGCCGTGCCGGTCGAGATGCCGGCGGGCCGCGTCGAACAGGGCGCGTACATCGCCGCGCGTACGGCTCGCGCTCCAGCTGAGGGTGGTGCGTACGGCCGCGTCGAGGTCGTCGCGCAGCGTCGCGACCAGCGCCGGCCCGCCCTCGCCGGCCTCGCGGCCCAGCCAGCGGGGTACGTCGTCCCCGGTGGCCGTCGGCGGGTCCAGCAACTCCGGCGGGACGAGCCTGAGGCCCTCACCCAGGCTGTCGTACGCCCCTTGCCTGGGCCGGGGGACGCCCGCGTACTCCTGGGCGGTGTCGGCGGCGGCGCGCAGGACCCCGGCGGCGGCGCGGGCCAGGTCGGCGAGGTCGCGGCGGTGCCCGGCGGCCCACCAGCGGCGGGCGGCGCCCTGGGCGAGGAGCGCGTCGAGGTCGGTGAGGATACGGCCGGTGTCGTCGGCGCCGGAGGTCCGCCACCAGGCGTCGGCGGCGGCCCGCCGGCCGAGCCGGACCAGCAGCAGGGCGGCGAGGAGTCCGCAGGTCAGGGCGGGTACGGGGGTCCAGGCGGGCAGGTCGAGCGCGCTGCCCGCGAAGGCGCCGGCCACGACGCCGGGGACGAAGACGGCACTCGCGAGGAGCCCCGCCCTGAGGTTGCGCAGGCCCGCCCAGATCGCGGCCAGCACGACCGGCGCGCCCAGCGGCCAGAACCCGGACGCGGCGCCCGCGAGGAGGGCGAGCGGCAGGGCGGGGCGGACGGTGTACGGCTGGTACGGGGTGATCCGGGCGATGCGGTCGGGCGGGCAGCGGCGGTCGGCCTCGGAGGCGG
>NZ_LIRL01001332.1:0-121 GCF_001419795.1 Streptomyces niveiscabiei | reverse complement strand
CGGGTGAGGGGGTCCGGCGCGACCGTCACGTCCGCCGTCGGCGGGTCCTCGAACCTCAACACCTCGACGATCAGGGCCCGGTGGCGTTCCAGGACCTCCACCGCGTCGGCCAGCGCGCCGG
>NZ_LIRL01001331.1 GCF_001419795.1 Streptomyces niveiscabiei | reverse complement strand
CTGGGGGTGCGGAAGAGTGCGCCGGCCGGTCAGGGCGGCGGTTGTGCCGGGTGGTCGGTGAAGGGGGTGCGCCGGAGCGGGAGTTGGGGGTGAGGATCGGCGCCGGCCGGGCGGTGCGGGAGGGTGGTCGGCGCGGGATTCGCGTCCGGCTGGTCTGCTGAGGGGGCTGGCTGGTGCGGGAGTTGGGCTCGGATGTGGCCTATGTGCCGGTCGAGGTCGGGGAGTTGGCGGCGTACGGTGAGACCTCTGCGTCCAGGTGAGACGTCGGCGCCCCCGGCCGGTCGGCGGGCGTCGGGAGCTATTCGGCCAACCATCCGTGTACGCCCCGCCTCACGCCGCCCGCCTCTCACAACTCACGCTGCGCATCGGGGGATTACCGGTACTGCGCCGCATCACGCTCCGCGATCGGTGCCGCGAACACAGGGCTCCCGGGGGTGGCCGTCGGCCACGCTCGACCCGTACGGCACGGACTTCCCGCAGGCATCGCTCGTCAACACGCTCCGGGCACGCTGCGGGTGGCGCCCCGTCGACCACGTTCACCCCGCGACGGCACCGGCCCCGCGCCGCCGGGACCTCACCCGGCGGCGTGTGGGGAGAGTGCCGCGCACCCCTCCCCGGCCGGGCACCAACGGTGCGGCACCGGGCGCCACTTCGCCCACTGCCGCACCGTCGACGCGACTCCGCGCACCGGAGGCCACCGCGTCAACGGCGCGACGCCGATCCGCGTCACCGCTGGGGCGATGCCGAGCACCGCCCCCTTCACTCCGTGGGCAACCCGTACGCATCCGCGATCAACTCGTACGACCGCACCCGCAGTTCCCCCCGATGCGCGTGGCTGGTCAGCATCAGCTCGTCCGCGCCCGTCCGCTTCTGGAGGTCGTCGAGGCCGGTGCGGACCTCGTCCGCGTGGCCGTGGATGACGTTGGAGTTCCAGGAGTTGATGAAGTCGGCTTCCATGTCGGTGAGTTGGTGGGCCTCGGCCTCCTCGGGGGAGGGGAAGAGGCCAGGGCGGCCGGTGCGCAGGCGGACCATGTTGAGCCCGGCGGCGAGGAGTTGGCGGCGGGCCTCGGCCGGGTCGTCGGTGGCGAGGACCGAGACGCCGATGAGGGCGTAGGGCGCGTCGAGGACCGCGGAGGGTGTGAAGGACTCGCGGTAGAGGTCGAGCGCGGGGACGGTGTTCTGCGCGGAGAAGTGGTGCGCGAAGGCGAAGGGCAGCCCGAGGACCCCAGCAAGGCGCGCGCTGAACCCGGAGGAGCCGAGGAGCCAGACGGGCGGCCGGTGCGGGGACTGGACCCCGCCGGGCGCGCTGCCCTGGACCGGCCCGGGGATGGCGTGGATACGGGAGTAGGGGTGCCCGTCGGGAAAGTCGTCGTCGAGGAAGCGCGTCAACTCGGCGAGCTGCTCAGGGAAGTCGTCGGCGCCCTCGTGGAGCCGGTCGGTGCGGCGCAGTGCGGCGGCGGTAGCCCCGTCCGTACCGGGCGCCCGCCCGAGCCCGAGGTCGACCCGGTTCGGCGCGAGCGCCTCCAGCGTCCCGAACTGCTCGGCGATGACGAGCGGCGCGTGGTTGGGGAGCATGACGCCGCCGGAGCCGAGGCGGATGCGCCCGGTGTGGGCGGCGAGGTGGGCGAGGATGACGGCCGGCGAGGAGGAGGCGACGCCCGGCATGGAGTGGTGCTCGGCGACCCAGTACCGGTGGAACCCGCGCCGCTCGGTGTACTTCGCCAGCTCCACGCTCGTCCGCAGCGCGTCGCCCGCCGTCCGCCCGCTGCCGACGGTCACCAGGTCCAGTACGGAGAGGGGTACGGGCGCCTCGCCCTGAACCGTGCCGCGGATCTCGTCCACCGATTGCCTCCTGCGTCGCGTCGTCGACTGCCTTCCCCGCGATAACAGGAGACTGTCTCCGCTTATTCCCGCCGGCTCTGCTCTCCGTCCCGCCGCTACCCCTCCGGTACTACCCGGTCAGTACTCCGGTCCTACCCCGCTGTCAGACCTGCACCACCGGCTCGCGGGTGAACAGGACACCCAGCTCGGGCGCGTTGACGCGCCGGTCCGTCAGGCGCAGCGCCTCCCAGACGGCGACCTGGTGGGCCGAGAGGACGGGCTTGCCCAACCGGTGTTCCAGCGCGGTCAATCGGGCCACCGCCCGCAGGTCCGTGTCCGGCAGGAGCAGGGCCTGCGCGTCCTCGTGCGCGGCGGGGTGCACCGACGCGGCCAGGTCCTCGCCGAGCGGCGCCGTGCAGACCACGCTCACCCCGCCCGCCCGCAGGAACTCCGTGAACGCGGTGTCCCCGTGCGCGGTCACCACGGCGACCCGGCTCACCGACAGCTCCCGCGCCGCGTGCACGAACCCGAACGCGGTGGACGACGCCGGCAGCCCGGCGGCCCGCGCGAGCACCCTGACCTGCCCGTGCGCCCCCTCCCACCCGGCGGCCACGGCGGCGGTCGTACTCGCCCACACGACGGAGTCGGCCCCGGCGAGCCGCAGTTCCTCGGTGCGCGCGGCGAGCCGCTCGGGCGGGTCGCCGGCCGGGTCGGCGCGGATCAGGTCGATCCGTACGTCGCTGCCGAGGAGCTGTTCGAGGCGCGGGTAGTCGTCCTCAGCGTCCTCGCCCGGGACGAGCAGTCCGAGTGCGGTCATGGTGGGGGTCCTTCCTCGTGGCGTCGGCTTCCGCTGCTGTCCTGTGCTGCCCTGTGCTGTCCTGTACTTCCTGCGGCACGAGGCACCGGGTACGGCCCGGGTCGTACCCGGGTAGTACC
>NZ_LIRL01001330.1 GCF_001419795.1 Streptomyces niveiscabiei | reverse complement strand
GCCGCGAGCGCCGCGACGGCCACCGTCACGACCGCGAGCGCTGTGCCCGCCGCCATCGCCCGGCCGCGCCACGCGGGCGCCGTGTGCAGTACGGCGTACGCGCGCCGCAGCCGGGGCGCCGGGGTGAGGTGCGGGTTCTCGTCCAGCGTCCGGGTCAGGGACTGCCGCAGCACCGTCCGCGTCAGCCGTTCGCGGGAGTCCTTGCGCAGCAGGCCCTGGACGGTCCCGGCGAGCTGACCGGCGCGCAGGGGCGCGCGCAACGGCAGCCGGTCCACGCCCCGCAGGGTCGCGTCGGGCCGGTCGCGGTCCCGGAACGGGGGCCGCCCCTCCAGCAGCGTGTACAGGATCGCGCCCAGCGCCCACAGGTCCGCCGCCGGGCCGATCCGCTCGTCGCGGGCCTGCTCGGGCGAGGCGTACGAGGGGGCCGCGACCCGGGGCGCGAGCGTCGCGCCGACTAGGCCGAAGCCGGTGAGGACGACGGGGCCGCGGTCCCGGACGAAGATCTGGCCCGGGCTCAGCTCGCCGTGCGTGATGCCCTCGCCGTGCGCCGCCTCCAGGACGTCCAGGACCTCCAGGGCGATCGCCGCCGCCCGCGCGGGGTGGAACGAGCCCTGCTGTTCGATCAGCTGGCCCAGCGGCAGGCCGTCGATCCACTCGGTGACCGTCCACAGCGAGCCGTCCTCCGCGACCGCGTCGAGCACCGCCGCGATCCGTCCCGGGCACAGCCGGGTCATCGTCGCCGCCATCCGCCGCACCCCCCGCGCGGCAGCCCGCCCGTCCTCCGGCGCCGTCCCCTCCGGCAGACCGATCCGCGTGACCAGGCAGGGCCTGCCGTCCTGCGCGTCCTGGCCGTACCAGCTGACGCGGTTCGTCTCCCGTTGGACGACATCGAGGAGGAGGTATCTGCCGGCGATCAACTCGTGCGTGGAGACGTGCGCCTTGACCATGGTCATCCCTCGCTGAACCCCCGGAGTTTCTCTCCCTTTCCCAGTGGTACGGCGCGCGGGGCGCGGTGCGTTCAAACGATCCGCGATTTCCGGGGGGAATCTGTCTTCCATTCAAAAGCGGCGGGGTGCGCGGGGAAACGTATGTGCGAGGAAAGGGGATTCAGGCGCCGAATAGCTGCGTCCAGTACGTGCCCGCGGGGCCGCCGCCCGCGAAGCCGACACCGAGGTGGGTGAAATCCGCCTTCAGGATGTTGGCCCGATGTCCCGGACTGTTCATCCAGCCCTCCACCACCTCGGCGGCCGAACGCTGGCCGCAGGCGATGTTCTCCCCGATCGACCGTTTCGCCGACCCCGCCGCCTTGGCGCGGTCCCAGGGCTGAGTGCCCTCCGGAGACGTGTGCGAGTAGAACGCGCGGGCCGCCATGTCGACGCAGTACGCGCGCGCCGCACGCGCGAGAGGGCCGTCGGGGGCGAGCGGCCCGAGGCCCGCGCGGACCCGTTCACGGTTGGTGAGTTCGAGCACCTCCGCCTCCACCCGATCGAGCCCGGCCGGGGTGAGGGGGCTCGCCCACACGGCGGTCCAGTACGCGTCGACCCGCGCCACACCCGCGTGCGTGAACGCCGGGTCCTGGACCGTCCGGCGGGTGTCCCCGCCGCTCAGGCAGTACTCGACGAACTCGGCGTGCGTCCGGGGGCCCGACACCAGGTGCTCGCCGACCGCGAGGTACGTGAACCCGGCCGCCGTGACCCGCTGGAACACGGAGACCCCGTCCCGCCCCTCCACCCCGAGCTTCCCGGCGCCGGCCATGGCAGCGGCGTGCGCGCGGGCGGCGGAGACGAGGCGGGCGTCCAGGACGACGGGGGGTGAACCGGCGCGGGCGCGGGCGGGGTTGACGAGGGCGAGGAAGCCGTCGGGGTCGGTGAGTCCCCGGCGCTCGGTGCTGCCGCCCGCTGTGCCGGTCGCGTCCGCTGTGCCGGTTCCGGTGACCGCCTGTGTGTGGTCCGCCGCGCCGTCGTCGGAGACGTCCACCCCGAAGTCCCGTGCCAGACCGGCCAGGCCGTCCGCGTAGCCCTGGCCCAGGGCGCGCACCTTCCAGGCGCCCTGGCGGCGGTACAGCTCGACGGCGACGACGGCCGACTCGGCGTCGAGGCCGGTGAGGGTGAACGTCGCGAGGTCGGTCCCGTCGGCGCCCGCGACCGCGACGAACGGGGCCGCTGAGGCGCCGAAGCGGACGGCCCCGGCGCCGGCCGGCAGCGCGAGCAGCACGTGCACGCGGTGCGCGCGCTGCGGTACGGCGTCCAGGTCGACGGCGATGCGGTGCTGGCGGGCGGCCTGCCGGGGGACCTCCAGGCCGCCCGCCAGCACCGC
>NZ_LIRL01000133.1 GCF_001419795.1 Streptomyces niveiscabiei | reverse complement strand
GTGCCGGGGCGGGCGCGGACCAGATCGAGGGGGTTCATGCGGCGGCGCCTCCTTGGGGGAGCGGGGGCAGGGCGAGGGGGTTTGCGCGGTGGCCTTCCCGGCGAACCAGGGGCAGTTCGAGGCGGATCATGTGGTCGCCTCCTCGGTGAAGCGGTCCGGGCGGAACGGGGTCAGGTCGAGCTCGGGGCTTTTGCCGCCCAGGAGTTGGGCGAGGAGGTGGCCGGTGCCGGTCGCGAGGCCGATGCCCGCGCCCTCGTGGCCGCAGGCGTGGTAGAGGCCGGGGGCTCTCGGGTCGGCGCCGATGGCCGGGAGGTGGTCGGGCAGGTAGGGGCGGAAGCCCAAGTAGGTGCGCATCGCCCGGACTTGGGCGAGGAACGGGAACAGCCGGGTGGCGCCCGCCGCGAGGGACCGTACGACGGGCAGGGCGAACGAGCGGTCGAAGCCCACGCGTTCACGGCTCGCGCCGATCAGTACGGGCCCGGCCGCCGTGCCCTCGACGACCGGCGAGGTCTGGAGCGCCGCCGAGTCGCTGGCGACGTCCGCGACGTAGTCGGCCGCGTACACCTTGTGCCGGATACGGCGCGGCAACGCCTCGGTGACCAGCACGAATCCGCGCCGGGGGAGGACCGGGAGGTGGACTCCGGCGAGCGCGGCGACCTCGCCGCCCCAGGTGCCGGCGGCGTTCACGACGGCCGGTGCGTGGAGGTCGCCCCGGTCGGTGCGTACGCCGCGTACGGCGCCGTCGGGCGTGCGCAGGATCGCGGTGACGGTCCGCCCGGTCTCGATGCGGGCCCCCGATGCCCGCAGCAGGTGGGCGGCGGCGAGGGTCGGCATCACCTGGGCGTCCTGAGGGTAGAGCACCCCGCCCGCCAGCCCCGGCGCCAAGTAGGGCTCCAGAGAAGGGAGTTCGTCCGAGGAGACGTGGACTGTCGTCACCCCGGCCGCGCGCTGTGCCTCGGCCAGTTCCGTGAGGGCCGTGAGGCTCTCGGGCGTGGACGCGACGACCAGGCCGCCCTTCGGCTCGTACTCGTAGGCGGGGCCGTGCTCCTGTGCCAGGTCGGTCCACAACCGGGCGGAGAGCAGGGCGAGTTCGAGTTCCGGGCCGGGCTCCTTGTCGGAGACGAGGAGGTTTCCCTCGCCCGCGCCGGTCGTACCGCCGGCCACCGGGCCCCGGTCCACCACGACGACGTCGAGTCCGGCACGGGCGGCGTACAGCGCACAGGCGGCGCCGACCATGCCGGCACCCACGACCACGACATCACAGCTGGACTGCTTGGTCACGGCAGTAATATGTCACACACCACTCAGGGGCGAAATACCCCGAACGTCAGGGTCGTGGAAAACCTGGAGGTGGGCGGGGTGGCCGGGACGGCATCATGTCCTGCCAAAGGGATCACCACGGGGGGTGGGACATGACCGTCCAGAACATTCTGCTGTCCGGCGTCGTCGGCTCGACCGCGTACGGGCTCGCCCGCGAGGGCTCCGACATCGACCGCCTCGGCATGTTCGCGGTGCCCACCGAGGAGCTGCACGGACTGCACCGGCCGAAGGAGTCCCACGTCACGACCGCGCCCGACCGCACCCTGCACGAGGCGGGGAAGTGGTGCCGCCTCGCCCTCTCCGGCAACCCGACGGCGATGGAACTCGTCTGGCTGCCCGACGAGTTGTACGAGACGCGGACCGGCCTCGGGGACGAACTGATCGGCATCCGGCAGTCGTTGCTCAGTGCCGGCCGGGTCCGGGACGCCTATCTCGGGTACGCCACCGAGCAGTTCAAGCGGCTTCAGAGGCGCGGGGACGGGTCGTTCTCGGCGGACACGCGGAAGCGGACCGCCAAGCACGCGCGGCATCTCAAGAGGCTCTGCCGGCAGGGGTTCGAGCTGTACAGCACCGGGCGGCTGACGGTTCGCGTCGAGGACCCGGAGAGCTATCACCGGTTCGGGGAGGAGGTCGCCGCCGACGCCGACGCCGCCCTGCCGGTGCTGGAACACTTCGAGGAGGCGTTCGCCGCGACGCGTACGGTGCTGCCGGCGGAGCCGGACGAGCGGGCTGTCGAGGCGTGGTTGCGGAAGGTGCGGCGGGAGTTCTACGCCCGGTAGTCGGCGGCGGAAAACCGTGTGACCCGGTTGGTCCTTCCTCCCTACACTCACGTCTGTCGTTGCGCCGCCCACGACAAGGGGCGCGCGTTCACCGAGTCGCAGAAGGGGAGTTGGCCATGTGTGAGCACACCGCTGTCGCCACTCCCCGTGCCCGGTACGAGGTGATCCTCGTGTCCTGGGGTGCCCGGTGCTCGCTGCGCGCCCGGCACCGGTCCCTGTGACGAAGCCCTACGTCAACTTGCTTGGATTGTCCGCAAATTGATGATGTGTCATGCCTGCCTCCGTAGGCGGAACTTCGTCCTTCCATCGCGCTGCCCCTCACTCGGACGCACCTCGAAAGGCCACAGGGCCATGCGCGACAACCTCGACCGCCAGCTCTCCGCCGTACGCAATCTCGGCATCCTCGCCCACGTCGACGCGGGCAAGACCACCGTCACGGAGCGGATTCTCTATGCCACCGGAACCACCCATAAACGAGGGGAAGTTCATGACGGGACGACCGTCACCGACTTCGACCCTCAGGAACGCGACCGGGGTATCACCATCTTCGCGGCGGCCGTCAGCTGCGACTGGGACGGGCATCGGCTCAACCTGATGGACACCCCCGGGCACGTCGACTTCGCCGACGAGGTCGAACGTGCTCTGCGGGTGCTGGACGGGGCGGTCGCCGTGTTCGACGCGGTGGCCGGTGTCGAGCCGCAGAGCGAGTCCGTGTGGCGTCAGGCGGATCGGCACGGGGTGCCGCGTATCGCCTTCGTCAACAAGCTCGATCGCGCGGGCGCCGACCTCGACAGGGCCGTCGCCTCGATCCGTGAACGCCTGCACCCGACGCCGCTGGTGGTCCAACTGCCCATCGGCTCGGAGGAGTTGTTCACCGGGGTCGTCGACCTCGTCCAACTGCGGGCGCTGACCTGGGCCGACGGTGACGACGGTGTCGTATCCGCCGAGATCCCCGAGGAGTTGCGGGACGAGGCGCTGCGCCGGCGCCGACTGCTGGAGGAGGCCGTGGCCGAGCGGCATCCGGTGGCGCTGGAGGAGTTCTGCGAGCGGGGCACGGTGTCGGCGGCGACGCTGGTCGCCGCGCTGCGGGACCTGTCGTGCAGCGGGGACGGCGTGGTCGTGCTGTGCGGCTCCGCCTACCGCAACCGGGGCATCGAGCCGTTGCTCGACGCGGTGGTCTCGTACCTGCCGTCGCCTGCGGACGTACCGGCGGTGCGAGGGCTCCCGGTGGAGGGCGGGCGGCAGATGACGCGCGACGCGTCGTCCGCCGGGTCCGGCACAGGCGAAGTGCCGGTGCCCGAGCCCGTCTTGGCCCTCTCCGAGTCCCGCCCCGCCGACCCCTCCGCTCCGTTCGCCGCGCTCGTGTTCAAGGTCGCCGTCACGCCCACCGGGCGGCTGACCTACCTGCGGATCTACTCCGGGACCATCGAGAAGGGGGACGTCGTGCGGGACGCAACCGCCGGGCGCGGCGAGCGAGTTGGACGGATTCTGCGGGTGCAGGCCGATCGGCACGCGCAGCTGGAGCGGGCCGTGGCCGGGGACATCGTGGCCGTCGTCGGCGTCAAGTCCGCGCGGGCCGGGGCGACTTTGTGCGCGCCGGACGCTCCGCTGGTGCTGGAGCCGCCCGGTGTGGCGGAGCCGGTCGTGTCCGTCGCGGTCGAGGCGTGCCGGGGCGCGCAGACCGAGAAGCTGGCGTCCGCGCTGGCCCGACTCGCCGAGGAGGACCCGTCGTTGGCGGTGCGGACCGATCCGGAGACGGGTCAGACCGTGCTGTCCGGCATGGGGGAACTGCACCTGGAGGTCGCCGTGGAGAAGATCCGCGGGACCCTCGGGGTGGACGTCACCATCGGCCGCCCCCGGGTGACGTACCGCGAGACCGTCGGGCGAGGCGTGTCCGGAGTCGTGTACCGGCATGTCAAACAGGACGGCGGCGCGGGGCAGTTCGCCCAGGTCGTGCTCGAAGTCGAGTCGTATGACGGGGAGTTCGCCTTCCGGTCGGCGGTCGGCGGCGGGCGGGTGCCGCAGGAGTACGTCCGCGCCGTCGAGGCCGGCTGCCGCGACGCCCTCGCCGAAGGGCCGCTCGGCGGGCACCGGGTGACCGGGCTGCGCGTCACGCTCACCGACGGGGCGACGCATGTGAAGGACTCGTCCGAGCAGGCGTTCCGTACGGCGGGCAGGTTCGGGCTGCGGGAGGCGCTGCGGGGCTGCGCGATGGTCCTGCTCGAACCGGTCGCCGAGGTCACGGTCACCGTGCCCGAAGCTGTCGTCGGCGCGGTCCTCGGGGACCTCGCCGCGCGGCGCGGGCGGGTCGGCGGGTCCTCGGTGCGGTCCGGTTCGGCGGTCGTCACGGCTACCGTTCCGCTCGCCGAACTCTTCGGCTACGCGGGGCGGTTGCGGGGGCGGACGCAGGGGCGGGGCACGTTCACGGCCCGGCCCACCGGGTACGCGCCGGCACCGGCCGCTGTCGTGGAGGCCGGTAAGTAGAGGGGAGCGCCCCTCGCACGGTCAACGGAAAATCTGATGTCACCCCATAGAGTGACATTTCGATTTCTGGGCACGTGTTCGAGGGGCGGTCCGTTGGCCGGGTGTCGGGAGATTTTCCCGGCACCCGGACCAGACGGAGGTAATGAGATGGGCCTTCTCCAGTGCAACCCGCAGAGCCCGCCGCCGGCCCCAGGGCCGCACCGTTTCGTGCTGGTGCACGAGGAGTTCGAGGGCCGTTCCTTCGACGACGAGCGGTACGAGGGGCTGCGGGCGAACCCGCCCGACGGGTGCAGGCCGATCGACGGGGTGTGCTTCGCCCTCGGCTGCGAGCGGCCCGGCCCGACGATGCTCGACGCGATCGCCGAGACCCTCGCCGAGATCCGCCGTGAGCACGGACTCGTGATGAACAGTCTCGGGATCGAGCCGAAGGAGTGGATGGACGACGGGAAGGACGGGTTCGGGGCGCAGATCGTGGCCCACCTGCTGCTGATGGCCCGCTACCGCGCCGCGTCCCTCGGGTACGGACGCGCGGAGCTGGTGCGGTTGCTCGACGCGACGGGGGTGTGAGGCGCCGGTTCTGACGGGGGTGTGAGGTGCCGGTTCAGCAGTCGCGGAACTCCGGGGACTGGTTGAGCAACTGGGAGCGGACGGAGGTGAAGCGAGCGTAGGTCTCCCCGGTGCGGGCGTCGGGGCGGAAGGCCGCGACGCGGTGGCAGTTCTGGAAGGCGAGGGCCACACCGAAGTGGCGCTCCAGGCTGGTGCGGATGGCGTCGCTGGCGAGGGCGCGCAGGAGCTGGCCGCGCTCGTGTTCGGAGGGAGGCGGGGTCTGGTTGTCGGTGAACTCGGCGGTGCCGCTGCCGAGGTCGGCGGCGAGGGAGGCGATCAGGTCGTAGGCGTAGGGGAGGGAGGTGCGGACGGTGTCCACGAAGTCCTCCTCGCGGACGTCACCGGCTTCGGCCTGGGCGAGGAGGGTGGGGGAGACGTCGAGAGACATGGGGGGGTCCTGTTCGAGAGAAGAGGTGAGAAAGAGGAGGTGAGAGAACGAGGGTGTGAAAGAGGGAGGGCGTGAAAGGGCGAGGGTGCGAAGAAAGAACGGGTGAAGAACGAGGGGGTGAAGAGAGAGGCCGCTCTACGGTGAGGGCGTGAGGGCGTGACGGCGTTCCCGGTCAGGCGCTCGGGAGGCTGCCCGGTACGTACTCCGGGTCCACCTGGGCCGCCAGGTCCCGTCCGGTCGCGGCGTTCGCCCAGGCGCGGGCGTTGCGGAGGTGGAAGTCGACGGCGTGGCGGTGCAGCGCCGGCCAGTCCTTGGGGCGGGCGTCGACCTCGGCACGCAGGACGTCCAGCGCGTGGCGGTTGGTGTCCTCCAGCTCGCCCTGGGGGGTGCCGCGCTCCGCGGAGCGTACCCAGGAGGAGTGGGTGAGGTAGGTGAGCAGGTGGTCGCCGGTCTGCTCCTTGAGGAAGAGAAGGTCGTCCTCGCCGGTCACCTTGTTGCCCACGACGGCCAGCGGGATGCCGAANNGGTACACGGAGACACCCCGCCGGGTCGGTTCGGCCACCAGGAACGTCATGTCGAACCGGGTGAACAGGCCCGAGGCGAAGGCGTCGGCGCCGGCGGTCATGTCGACGACGACGTACTCGCCGGGGCCGTCCACGAGGTGCCCGAGGTACAGCTCCACCGCGCCCAGCTTGGAGTGGTAGCAGGCCACGCCGAGGTCGCTCTCGTCGAACTCGCCGGTCACCATCAGGGGGACGCCGCCGACCCGCTGGACATGGCGGGCGTGGAGTTCGTCGTCGCCGAGGAGGCTCAGCAGCCGGGAGCCGCGTCCGGGCGGGGTCGTCTTGACCATCGCCTCGCGGGACGGGATCAGGGGGTTGGTCCCGCGCAGGAGGTCCTTGATCTCGCCGGTGTGCCCGGCGAG
>NZ_LIRL01001329.1 GCF_001419795.1 Streptomyces niveiscabiei | reverse complement strand
CGGTGTTCATGGGGCCGGGGGCGTCGTTGACGTAGGTGCCGACGTTGGCGGCGACGTTGCCGATACCGCCGCGCTGGTGGTCGTTGCGTACGGCCGGGGGCTGCTCCGGGGCGGGCCGCTGTTCGGCGGGGCGGGTCTTGTCGAGGGCGGCCAGGGCCGGGATCTGGCCGGACAGGCGGTCGCCGAGGCGGGTGATGTCGTCGTCGAAGGTGGCGAGTTCGACCCGGGTGTACTGGCATTCGGCGAGTTCGGCGATCGACTGCGGCAGCCGCCGGGGGTCCAGCTGCTCCACGTGGCGGCCGATGAACACCGGCACGATCAGCGCGCCCGACGCCAGCGCCTCCTCTATCTCCCGGCGCACCCAGTCCTGCGGGGCGTGCAGGGCCGGCCGGTCGGGCCGGTCACGGTCGGGGGTGTCCGCCCACCCCTCGTGGATCAGGGCGAGCAGCACCCGGCAGCGGCGCACCGCGCCGTCCAGCACCCCGGCGTAGTTGTCGCCCAGCTCGATCGACTTCTTGGCGAGGAAGACGGAGTCCCGGCCGAAGCGGGCCGAGAGGGCCTGGTCGCAGAGGTAGGCGGTCTCCTTGCCGCCCTTGGTGCGGTAGTTGACGAAGATCTCGTGCATGGGTCGGGTCCCTTCGGGGTCACAGGGGCAGATGAGGCATCAGGTCGCGCACCGAGCGGTTGCGGGCATGCCGGCGCAGGACCCGGGTGAGGCGGCGCAGGTCGGCGGAGACGGTCGCCGAGTGCACCAGCCGGACGGACGGCAGCAGGTCGGCGGCGATCAGGCAGGCGTGGTCGATCTCGCCCGCCACCGCGTGGGCGAGCGCCCGGCGTACGCCGTACCGGGCCCGCGTCCGGTAGGCGTGCGGCGGGATCCGGGCCGTCTCCCGGTCGAACAGCTCCGCCGCCTCCCGGGCCCGGCCCAGGTCGTACAGGCACCAGCCCGTGAACATCGACACCACGTCGGGCACATGGGAGGCGCCGAGGACGGGCTGGCCGGGGTCGGCGGCGTCGGCCGCCAGCAGGTCGCGGGCCTGGTCGAGGCTGCGCAGACAGCCCGCGTGGTCGCCGGCCACCGCCCTCGCCTGGGCCAGATGCTGGGCGGCCAGGCCCCGGACCCGTAGCGGAGCCGCGCTGTGCAGGGCGAGGACGGCCAGGTCGGCGGCCTCGGTGACATCACCCCGGTAGAGGCTCACCAGCGACCTTCTGACCTGCGCGTACGTCGCTAGGACCGGGTCCGCTCCGGCGTCGGCGAGATGGACGGAGCGGTCCGTCCACCAGATCGCGGCGGTGTCGTCGCCGCTCTCCTGCGCCATCCAGCCGGCGTACTCCGCGTACCGGGCGGCCAGCCGCAGCAAGGGCTGCCGGCCACGGGTGCCGCCTTGCTTCGCGAACTGCTCCAGGGTGTGGATCTGCGCGATGAGCGGCGGCAGCACGCCCGCCGGGCCGGACGCCTGGCCGAGCCTGCGGTACTGGTCGAACAGTGCGCGGGAGACGTCCAGAACCGTTTCGGCACCCTCCTGTGCCGGAGCCGGCGCGCCCGGGTGCAGGGTGAGGACCGACGCGGCTCCGGCGGCGATCAGCCCCCGGCGCGTCACCGGTTGGAACGAGCTCGGACCGTCCTTGCTCAGTCGCATCAACCACACCTCGTCGTCGTTGCCGGGAACAGGTACGGACGGTCCGGTGTGCCGGCGCGGAACGAGCGCGGCGAGCGCCCCGTCCGCCTTGAGCTCGCTGTCGCACAGCCGGGCCAGCTCGGGCGTCGGGGGCGTCAGCCCTCGTTCCACCTTGCTGAGGTAGCCCTTGCTGTAGTGCACCCGCAGCCCGAGCTGTTGCAGGGACCACCGTGCCGCGAGCCGCCTGGTGCGCAGCTCCTGCCCGAAGTCCCGCGTCTCCTCCAGCACATCGACCTCCGTCGCTCACCGGCCACCGCCGACGAGCGCCGCGCTTCAGCCTGCGGCAGTCGTCCGGGGCCCAACAAGGCGAAACAGGCGTTTCCCGTTTCCTCTCAGTGGAGCGAATCCGGCCGCGCCGCAGGTGTCGAGAAAGCGGTTTCGGACACGGGGGTGCCCGGTGGCGGAGATCTTTTCCGTGGGCGGCTCGGCGGGCGTTGTCAGTGGGGTTTGGTATCTATGAGGGTGTGAGTAGTGGGAACGGGTTGGGGAGTGGGGGCGAGGTGG
>NZ_LIRL01001328.1 GCF_001419795.1 Streptomyces niveiscabiei | reverse complement strand
TCGGCGGCAGGGGGTTCGGTGGCGCTTGCCTCTGGCGGCAGGCGTTTGTGGCGGCGGCCCGCAGTGGCTTTCGGCGGCAGGGGGTTCGGTGACGTTTGCCTCTGGCGGCAGGCGGTCGTGCGGCAGCCCGTAACTGGGCTCGGCGGCAACCGACTTCCGGCGACAGCCCGCTGCCCCGGCGGCGGGCGCCATCGGCAGCAGTCGGCTGGCGGTGACAACCTGCCCCCGGTAAGAGCCCGCCCCCGGCGGCAGGCGTTTGTGGCGGTGGCCCGCAGCAGGGGTCGGCGGGAGCCGGCTCGTGGCGACAGTCCGCTTTCCGGCGACTGGCGCTTTCGACGGCAGGCGGCTCGCGGTGTGAGCCTGCCCCGGCGACTGGTGCTCCCGGCGGCAGTCCGCAGCCGGTCTTGGCGCGCTCCCCCCAGCTCGCCCGTTCTCAGCGGCTCCCGTCCAGGATCACCCGCGCCACCAGCGCCGGATCGTCGTTCATCGGCACATGGCCGCAGCCCGGGAGGCGGACCAACCGCGCCTGAGGCATGACGTGTTTCGCGCGCACGCCCTGGCGCCGCAGGAGTACGCGGTCCCGGGTGCCCCAGGCGATCGTCACGGGGACGTCCCGCACGTCGTCCGTGAACCGGACCGAGCCGCCCGCGCGCAGGGTCGCGTCGAAGCCCGTTGCGCCGGTGAGGGCGAGGGTTTCAGCGACCACCGACTCGGGTGAACGGCGTGCGGGGCGGGCGTAGATGGTGCTGGTCAGGGCTGTGCGGCCGGCTGCCGACTTGGAGAGGCGTTCCACCAGGGGGAGCGGCATCCCGCGCGCGATGCGGCGCATCGTCAGCAGCAGGGTGAACGCGTATCGGCGTTCCGCCTCGGACCAGAACCCGGCGGGGGACAGGGCGGTGACGGACCGTGCGAGGTGCTCGCGGCCCAGTTCCAGGGCGATCAGGCCGCCGAGGGAGTTGCCCGCGACGTGCGGCCGGTCCAGGCCGAGGGTCTCGCAGAACGCCGCGAAGACCGCGCTGGTCGTGGGGAGGTCGTAGGCGAGGCCCTCCGGGAGCCCCGGGGATGCGCCGAAGCCGGGGAGGTCCACCGCGATGACGTCCCGCTCGGTCGCCAGGATGTCGATCACCGGGTCCCAGGCCTGGCGGTGGTGCCCGATGCCGTGCAGCAGGAGCAGCGGCTCGCCGTGGCCCACGCGCGCGTAGGAGACGGTCACGGGCTGCGGCCCGCGCGCGGAGGGGACCTTGAAGGAGGCGGTCGCGGACATCGGGTGCTCCTCGGATGGACTCGGCTGTGCAACTCCGTAGACAGTTTGTCAGTTGTTGCTACCGACGGGTAGCCCTCGGTGGCCTGCCGTCGATTCCGGGCCACGCCTGACCGAAAGCGGTTTCTCCCATTGGTATTGACCAAGGTTGAGGGCCGTCCTATGGTCGCTGACAAGTGAAACAACCTTTAATAAACAAGGGCGCGTAAAGGGCCTGAGCCACACGGGGCGGGGTGGAGGACAGGGTGGGGACCACGCAGCTGGAAACGGTGCCGGAACCGAAGTACTGGCATCTGCGGACAGTGCTCAGCGAAGCACTCGACTCGGAGTTCACGGTGGGGGAGGTACTGCCCAACGAGCGCGACCTCGCGGCCCGCTTCGGCGTCGCCCGCGCGACACTCCGGCAGGCACTGGAGCAACTCGAACTGGAGGGCCGCCTCCATCGCCGGCGAGGCGTCGGCACGACCGTCGCACCCCCGCGCGTAGGCGTCGACGTCGGCCCCGAGGGCAGGGCCTGGCCCAGCGACGACACTTGGCAGCCCGTCGACAGCGACCTGACGGCGCCCCCTGCGGCCGTCTCCACCGCCCTCGCGCTCCCGCGCGGGCTCGCCGTCCACGTCGTGCGCCGCTCCCGCGTCTCCCACGGGCAGCCGGTCGCCGCGGAACTCCTCTACGTCCCGGGGGGCTCGGTCCCCGCGCTGCCGTCCACGGACGCCCTCTCGGGCCCCGCCCGCGCGCGTGCGCTGCTCCGCGAACTCCACCACCTGGACCTCACGGCCCAGAACCGCTCCGTGGAGCTCGGCTCCGCGCGCGCGGACGACGCGAAGCAGCTCGACCGGCTGCCGGGGGCTCCGGTCCTGGTCGTCACGACCCACTTCATGGCCGCCGGCCGCGTCGCCGCGCTCTCCGTCGCGACGTACCGCGCTGACACGTGCCGATTGACGTTCGGCGCGGCGGGCGGCGTGGAGATCGAGGAAGGGTTGGGGGAGAGGGTCTCCTGAGCCCGTACGGGGCGCCCGGCTCCTCGGCTGGACGCCGGGCGCCCCGTACGGGCT
>NZ_LIRL01001327.1 GCF_001419795.1 Streptomyces niveiscabiei | reverse complement strand
CGCAGGCGGGGAACGACGTGCCGTCGCTGAGTTCGCGGCCGGGGAGGCTGACGCCGCGTCCGAGCGGGAGCGGCTCGCCGTCGCCGTCGGTGTCGCCCTCGGGGAAGGGGGGCGGGCCCTCAGCCGAGGCCGGGACCGGGGCCGGGCCCGGGGCGGGGGTGTCCGCGTCGCCGACCGGCTCCGGCGCGCCCGGCGAGCAGCCGTTCACCGGTACGCCCCTCACCTGGACCGTCGACTCGCACGTCTGGAACCAGGGCTGCGGCCACTACTACGTCATCGACCAGCCGCCCGCACAGGTCCCCCCGCCCCCGATGTCCCAGGACGCGCGCGCCTGGGCGACGGCCGAGGGCGGGCTGCACGGCAAGGAGACCATGGTCCGCGTCTCCGTGCAGGGCCGCTCGGACACGGCGGTCGTGCTGGAGGCGCTGCGCGTGCGCGTGGTCGGCCGGGGCACGCCCGCCGGCGGGAACGCGTACGCCATGGACCAGGGCTGCGGCGGCGCCCTCACGCCCCGCGAGTTCGCCGTCGACCTCGACAAGGACCGCCCGATCGCCCACTCGATGCCGGGCAACGACGCGGGCACCGAACTCCCCGCCGTCAGCTTCCCGTACCGCGTCTCCGCGAAGGACCCGGAGATCCTCCTCGTCACGGCGCGCACGACGGGCTGCGACTGCTCCTGGTACCTGGAGCTGGACTGGTCGTCACAGGGCCGCACGGGCACGGTACGCGTCGACGACGGCGGCCGTCCCTTCCGTACGACGGCGATCGCGGGCCTGCCGAGGTACGTGTACGACACGCTGAACCGGAACTGGCGTCCGTACACCGACTGATCTCAAGGGCGGGGGGTGTTCCACAAGTTGGAGCGGGCCGACTCCCCCGTCCAGCACGATCTTCGACGCCGCCAGCGCGAACCCGGTGACCATGTCGGCGCGCTGATCCTCGGCGGGATGCACAGCGCGCCCGGGTCGGTGACGACGTCGACGAGCGCCGGGCCCTTGTGCGCGAACGCGTCCTTGAGGGCCCCGGCGAGCTGCTTCGGCTTCTCGACGCGCACCCCGTACCCACGAACTGCTCCGCGATGTTCTGCTCGCCCGTACAGCCCAGTCAGGCACAGGTGCCGTGCTCACGCCTCCCAGACCGCCGCGGCCGTCCTGTCGTCCGCGTACCCCTTCACCCTGATCTGGATGTCCGCGAGAAACTCCGCGAGGCCCGGGACGGGGGCCCCGGCCCAGCGAGCGGTGAGGTGCCCGGCGAGCTCCAGCTCCCCCCGGAGGGGGTCTGCGAGGCCGGCCGTGCACATGAGGAGGGTGTCGCCCGGTTGGGCTACGGAGGTACGGAAGAGGAAGGGGTCGGGGGGCGGGAGGTGGTCGTAGG
>NZ_LIRL01001326.1:435-1905 GCF_001419795.1 Streptomyces niveiscabiei | reverse complement strand
CGTCCCACTCCAGGCCCTTGGACTTGTGGGCGGTGAGCACCTTGACGGTGTTCTCGCCGCCGGGGAGGGCGTTGTCGAGGCCCTTCTCGTACTGGGCGGCGGTGCGCAGGAAGGCGAGGAAGGCGAGGAGGGTGGCCTGGCCGTCGTGGGCGGTGAAGGAGGCGGCGACGTCGAGGAAGTTCGACAGGGTCTCGCGGCGGCGTGCGGCGAGCGCGTGCGGGGACGCCGACAGTTCGACCTCCAGGCCGGTGACGGCGAGGACGCGGTGCAGGACGTCCATCAGCGGGTCGGACAGGGAGCGGCGCAGGTCGCGCAGTTCGGTGGCGAGGTAGGCGAAGCGCACGCGCGCGTCCGGCGAGAACGGCAGGCCGTCGTCGTCCCCGGTGCCCTCCAGGAACGTGTCCAGGGCGTCCGCGAGCGATATCACCTCGGCCGGGTCGGTGCCCTCGACGGCGGCGGCGAGGCGGCGGTCGGGGTCGCCGTCGTCGTCCGCGCGCGCGTGGGTGACGAGCCGTCGGGCGCGGCGGCCCAGGAGGGCGAGGTCGCGGGCGCCGACGCGCCAGCGGGGGCCGGTGAGGAGGCGGACCAGGGAGGCGTTGGCGCCGGGGTCCTGGAGGACCTCGCAGACGGCGACGAGGTCGGCGACCTCGGGGAGGTGCAGCAGTCCCGAGAGGCCGACGACCTCGACGGGGACGTCCCGCGCGACGAGGGCGCCCTGGATCTCGGCGAAGTCGGTCGCCGTGCGGCACAGGACGGCGATCTCGCCGGGTGCTCTGCCGGTGTTGACGAGGTGGGCGATGGAGTCGGCGATCCAGTCGATCTCCTCGGCGTGGGTGCGCAGGAGGGCGCAGCGGACCGTGCCGTCGCGTTCGGCGCCGGGGGCCGGGCGCAGGGCCTCCACGCCCGCGTGCATGGCGCGCAGGGGCTCGGCGAGCCCGTTGGCGAGGTCGAGGAGCCGGCCGCCGCTGCGGCGGTTCTCGCTGAGCGCCTGGCGGGTGGCGGGGCGGCCGTCCGCGTGCGCGAAGTGTTCCGGGAAGTCGTCCAGGTTGGCGACAGAGGCGCCGCGCCAGCCGTAGATGGCCTGGCAGGGGTCGCCGACGGCGGTGACGGGGTGGCCGGTGCCGCCGCCGAAGAGGCCCGCGAGGAGGATGCGCTGGGCGACGGAGGTGTCCTGGTACTCGTCCAGGAGGACCACCTTGAACTCCTCGCGCAGGATCCGGCCGACCTCGGGGATGCCGGCGAGGCGCGCGGAGAGGGCGATCTGGTCGCCGAAGTCGAGGAGGTCGCGGTCGCGTTTGGCGGTGCGGTAGCGGCGGACCAGTCCGGCGAGGTCGCGGCGGGCAGCGGCCGTCTCGGGGACTTTGCGCAGGTCGGCGTTGCTGAGTTTCGCGCCGTCCAGGGTTGTCAGCAGGTCGGCGTCCCACGCGCGCAGGTCGTCGGGGTCCACCAGGTGTTCGGCGAGTTCGGCGT
>NZ_LIRL01001326.1:0-382 GCF_001419795.1 Streptomyces niveiscabiei | reverse complement strand
CCGGGTCGACGGGGTCGGGGTCGGTGACGCCCGCCGCGACCAGGGCCTTGCGGACGCGTTCGGCGAGTTCGCCGGCCGCCTTGTTGGTGAACGTGAGGCCGAGGACCTGTTCCGGGGCGACCTGTCCGGTGCCGACCAGCCACACCACGCGCGCGGCCATGACGGTCGTCTTGCCCGATCCCGCTCCGGCCACGACCTGACCGCCGACCTCCTCGCGCTCGACGCCGAACTCGCCGAACACCTGGTGGACCCCGACGACCTGCGCGCGTGGGACGCCGACCTGCTGACAACCCTGGACGGCGCGAAACTCAGCAACGCCGACCTGCGCAAAGTCCCCGAGACGGCCGCTGCCCGCCGCGACCTCGCCGGACTGGTCCGCCGC
>NZ_LIRL01001325.1 GCF_001419795.1 Streptomyces niveiscabiei | reverse complement strand
CCCCCGATCCGCCGCACCAGCTCCGCCGGCGCCACCTCCCCGACCTGCCGCCCGTCCCGCAGGCGTACGGCGGCCCGCCCGGCCGACGCCTCCCGCTCGCCGATCACCGCCTGGTACGGCACCAGCCGGGCCGCCCTGATCCTGGCCCCCAGGGTCCCCTGGTCCGGCCCGGCGTACGCGACCCTGATACCTGAGGACTCCGCCTCACGTACTAGCTCCAGGGAGTGAGCCTCCTGCGCCTCGGAGACCGGGAGCACCGCGAGCTGGACCGGCGCGAGCCAGACGGGGAAGGCGCCCTTGTGCCGTTCGATCAGGTGGGCCACCGCCCGCTCGACGCTGCCGACGATGCTGCGGTGGACCATCACCGGCCGGTGCTTCGCGCCGTCGGCGCCGATGTAGGCCAGCCCGAACCGCTCGGGCTGGTGGAAGTCGATCTGCACGGTCGACAGGGTCGCCTCGCGCCCCGCCGGGTCGGTGATCTGTACGTCGATCTTCGGGCCGTAGAACGCGGCCTCCCCCTCCGCCTCCTCGTACGCGATCCCCTCAAGCGCCTTGCGCAGCAACGCGGTTGCCCTGCTCCACAGTTCGGGACCGGCGACGTACTTGCCGCCCTCGCCGGGCAGTGAGAGGCGGTAGCGGGACGCCTCGATGCCGAGGTCGTCGTACGCGCGCCGGATCAGGCGCAGCGCCGACGCCGCCTCGTCCACGGCCTGGTCGAGGGTGCAGAAGACGTGCGCGTCGTTCAGCTGGATCGCGCGGACCCGGGTCAGGCCGCCGAGGACGCCGGACAGCTCGGAGCGGTACATGCCGCCCAACTCGGCGATTCTCAGCGGGAGTTCGCGGTAGCTGCGGGCGCGGGAGCGGTAGATCAGGGCGTGGTGGGGGCACAGGCTCGGACGCAGGACGACGTCCTCGGAGCCGAGCCGCATCGGGGGGAACATGTCGTCGCTGTAGTGGTCCCAGTGGCCCGAGATCTCGTACAGTTCCCGTTTGCCGAGGACCGGCGAGTACACGTGCCGGTATCCGGCGCCGACCTCCAACTCCCGTACGTACTCCTCCAGTTCATGCCGGACGACCGCCCCGTCCGGGAGCCAGTACGGCAGGCCGGCGCCGATCAGCGGGTCGGTGTCGAACAGGTCGAGTTCACGGCCGAGGCGGCGGTGGTCGTCGTACGCGGCGGCGTCCTTGTGGGTGTCCATGGGAGGTGCTCCTCGCTGGTGGGGAGGCGAGCGACCCCACGCGAAAGCCCCGGGGCACTCGCCCCGGGGCTTCGTCGATCAGCTCAGCTGTCAGCGCGCCGGGACCTGGTCCGGCGTCGTCGTGGAGGACGAACAGGCGCGCTTCATACGGGTCACGCTAGCGTGCGGACGCGCCGCGTCTCCAGCGGTTTTACGGGTACTACACGGGTACTACCGCCGTCACGATTGCGTGCTCCGCCGACGCCGCGTCGCCACGACCACCGCAGCGCCGCCCGCGACGAGCGCCGCCGCACCGCCGATGAGTACGCCCGTGTTGCTGTTCGCGCCGGTCTCGGCGAGGTTCCCGCCGCCGCCGTTGGGCGTGGGGGCGGCCGGGGGCGCGCTCTGGGAGGCGGAGGCGGACGGCGTGGGCGACCCGGAGGAACCGCCGTCGCCCGGCGGCGTGGACGTGACCTCCGAGGCGGACGGGGACGGCGAGGTCGAGGAGGGCGGAGTCTGGGTGTCGCCGGTCGGCGGGACGG
>NZ_LIRL01001324.1 GCF_001419795.1 Streptomyces niveiscabiei | reverse complement strand
GGCGTACGCGGCTCGGACAGGGCTGTCTTCGGCACCGCCGGCTCGGGCGCAGGCGGCTCCTTCACGCCCGCTCCCGGCGCGTCGACTCCCCCCGCCGGCACCGGACTTGCCGTCTCCGGCCGCGTCCACGGCACCGAGTCCGCCCCCGTCCCCCACGCCGCCGTCACCCTGATCTCGCTCGGCGGACGCCAGCTCGGCCGGGCCGTCTCCCGTGCCGACGGGTCGTACGCGGTGGACGTGCCCGGCGCCGGGAGCTACGTCCTCGTCGTCTCCGCCGAGGGGTACCGGCCCCGGGCGGTGACCGTCACCGTCGGCGGGGAGCCGGTGGCCTGCGACGTGCCGCTGGCCGGGGCGAGCGGGCTGGCCGGGACGGTTCGCGCGGTGGGTGGACGAGAGCCGGTGGCGGGCGCGTTGGTCGTGACCGCCGATGTGCGCGGAGAGGTGATCGCGACCGGCGTGACCGGGGCCGACGGCGGGTTCGGGTTCGGCGGGCTCGGGCCGGGGCCGGTGACCGTCGCGGTGAGCGCGGACGGGTTCCGGCCGGTCGCGCTGCCCGTCGAGGTCGCGGTGAGCGGGATGACACGGGCCGAGGTCGAGCTGGCGCCGGGGGCGCGGGTACGGGGCGTGGTGACCGCGTCAGGGCGGCCGGTGGACGCCGCTTCGGTGACCCTCGTCGACGCGGCCGGCAACGTCGTCGCGTCCGCCGTCACCGGAGCGGACGGCGGGTACGCGTTCACGGATCTCGACGGCGGCGCCTACACGGTGACCGCGACCGGGTACCCGCCGCGGGCCGGCCAGGTCACCGTGGGCGGGGCCGGGGTCGACGGGTACGACATCGAGCTGTCGTATCCCGGGGAGTGAGGCGCACGCCGTAGACGCGGGTGGGCGCGGCGAGCGTCTGGCACCTGCGCACGCCGTGGACGCGGGTGGGCGGCGGTGTTCCGGCCGCCGCCCGCCCCGGTGTCACGCCGCCGGCGGTGCCGCGTAACAGTGCACGGTCACCGTCTGCCACGCACTCCACCGCTGCTCGACCGTCGCCAGGAGCTTCCAGCCCAGCCGTTCGTACAGCGCCGCGGCGGCCGTGTCGGTCGCCACGACGTCGAGCACCGGGTGGAGTCCGCGCTCCCGCGCCTCCGCGACCGCCCGTTCCATGAGCTGTGCGCCGATGCCGTGGCCGCGCGCCGAGGGGGCGACGAACAGGCGGCTGACGACGGCCGTCGTACCGGGGTCGCCCCACAGGCCGGGAGCCACGTCCCCCTCGCCGCCGGGGTTGAGCGCGATGTGGCCGACGGTCCGCCCGTCGAGCACGGCGACCCACGCGCCCAGCCCCGACGCCTGGCTCAGCCAACGCCCCGGGTGCTCCGGCCAGTTGACGGGATAGCCGTCCTGCCGGTGGACGTCAGCGAGGGCTTCGACGCAGGCGGCGACATCGTCGTCCGTACGTGGCCTGACCGTGTTCTCGGTGTTCACCGCCGCATCGAAGCACAGCCCTTCCGGGGGTTCTACCGCGTTTCCGGGAACGCGAGTCCCTCCGGAACCACACCGCCCGCCGGGCCCCGCACGGCGGAGTCGGCCAGGTGGCGGACGCGGTCGGCGGGGACGGTGACGCCGGGCGCCTCCTGGGCCCAGCCGAACCATTCCGCCGGGGACAGCCCCTCCGGCGCCTCGCCGACGTACGGCTTGACGTAGACCGGCGACTCCGGCTCGACGCGCCAGCTCTCCGCGAGCGTGCCGACGTCGACGGCGTCCCAGCCGAGCGCGTCGAGGAGGTCGGCGGCCTCCTTCTTGGCGGCCGGGTCGTCCCCGGCGACGGGCACGGCGATCCGCTCGGGGTCCCCCGCAGGCCGGTGCCGGTCCAGGATGTCCTGGGCGTACGTACCGTTGAACACCTTCACCACATCGTGCCCGAGGTGATTCGAAACCCACCGGCTCTCCGTGATCCCGCCGTCCTCGATCTCCCCGATCCGCCCGTCCCGCTCACGCGGGTAGTAGTTGTTCGTGTCGACGACGACAGCCCCCTCGGCCGCCCCGGCGAGCACATCGTCCGGCAGCCCGGGGATCGCCTTGAGCGGAATGGTCACGACGACGACCTCGGCCCCCTTGGCCGCGTCCCCCACGGCGACGGCCGTCGCC
>NZ_LIRL01001323.1 GCF_001419795.1 Streptomyces niveiscabiei | reverse complement strand
CGCCCCCTCCCAGGAACACGCCCGCCACCCCTCCCAGCAACCCTCAGGACACCGGCGGGACCGAGACCGCGAGGACCAGGACGGCCGGTACGGCACCCTGATTGCCGTACGTATGAGGGTTGTTCGCGTCGAACGTCGCGCTCGCGCCCGTCGGTACGCGGTACTCCGTGTCGTCGACCGTGAGGGTCAGCTCGCCGGAGGTGACGTGGAGGAGTTCGACGGTCCCGGCGGGATGCGGCTCGGACGTGCTGCTCTCGCCCGGCATGAGCTTCCACTCCCACAGCTCGACGGGCCCGGGCGCCTCCGTGCCCGCGAGGAGGCGGCTGTAGCTGCCCGCGTCGGTGTGCCACAGGCGTACCGCGTCCTCGCCGGGGACGATGCGGACCTTCGCGCCCCGCTCGTAGTCGAGGAGGGTCGTGATGCTGACGCCCAGCGCGTCGCCGATCTTCACGACCGTGCCGATGCTCGGGTTGGTGCGGGCCTGCTCGATCTGGATGAGCATCCCCCGGCTCACCCCGGCCCGCGCGGCGAGGACGTCGAGGGTGAAGCCGCGTACGGCCCGCCAGTGCTTGACGTTGCGTGCCAGGTACTGGGTCAGCAGTTCGAGGTCCGCCACGATCCATCCACTTCAGGGCCGGTACTTGGGAAGCGCCGAGTCTACTCAGCGCTCCGGTTCGAGCCGCGCCAGCCCCGCCACGGCCTCCTCGTCAAGACCGGAGAGCGCGACGAGTTCCTCGGAGGTGACGCCCTCGGGGATCGGCACGGGCGGGGGCGTACGCAGCGGCGGCTGCCAGCCCTCGGCGGAGGTCCAGCGGCGTACGACCCGCGCGGGCGCGCCCGCGACGACCGCGTGGTCGGGGACCTCGCCCCGGACCACGGCGCCGGCGGCGACGACCACGTTCCGGCCGATCCGCGCGCCCGGGAGGATCACCGCGCCGGTGCCGATCCAGCAGCCGGGGCCGATCTCGACGGGCTCCATACGGGGCCACTGCTTGCCTATCGGCTCGTGGGGATCGTCGTACGAATGGTTCGTGGACGTGACGTACACGTACGGCCCGACGTAGCAGTCGCTGCCGATCGTCACCGTCGTGTCCGCGATGACGTGGCTGCCCCGGCCGAGGACGACGCCGTCGCCGATGCGCAGGATCGGGTCGGGGCCGAGGTCGAGGTCGGGCATGAGACCGGCCGTCAGCGTGACCTGTTCGGCGACGATGCAGTGGGAGCCGAGGTGGATCCAGGGCTCGCCGAAGACCGTGCCGAGCGGGAACGCGAGGCGGGTGTGCTCGCCGATGGCGCCGAACCGCAGCCGTCCGGGGCGCTCGGCGGTGACCGCGCCCGTGCTGCGCACCCACTCCCATCCGGCGTGCACGGCGCGCTGGGCGAGACGGCGCCGCCAGGACGAGAACGTGTTCTTGGGCTTCGGCACGCGCCCACCGTAGTCGCCCGCGCACGCCCCCGCCCTGTGAT
>NZ_LIRL01001322.1 GCF_001419795.1 Streptomyces niveiscabiei | reverse complement strand
CTTCCGGGGGGTGAGGTGGGGGGAGACGGCTCGCCCCGAGCGGAGGGCGGCCGGTGGAGGGGTCAGTGGGCCAGTGCGGTGACCGTTTCGGCCGCCCCCTCGATCAGGCCACCGTACAGGTCCGGCCTGATCACGGCCAGAACCGCGAATCCCGCCGCGAGGCACAGGACGAGGCCCTCCCAGCGGCCTGCCCACGAGCGGTGCTTGGTCTGTTCTTCGTGTCGTTCCATGCGATCAGCTTCTCCGCCGGGCGGCCGGGCTGCCATCCGGCAGAAGTCTGTTCCTCACCCGCCGATCGGCGGGGGTGGGTCCGCCGTAAGGAGGACTCGCGTTTGGCATAGGACAAAGCTGTTAGGGTCGGCGGCGGAGGTGATCGTGTGCCCATCACGGGGACGACGGCGGCGGAGATCGCCATCAGCGTGCGCGACCAGGTCGCGTCCGGGGCGCTCCCGCCGGGGACACCGCTGCCGCCGGTGCGGGTGCTCGGCGCGGAACTGGGCGTCAACCGCAACACGGTGGCGCTCGCCTACCGGCGGCTCGTCGAGGCGGGGGTCGCCACGACCCGGGGGCGGGGCGGCACCGCCGTCGCCGCCGTGCCGCTGCTCGCGCGGGAGGGCGCCGGCGTCGGCGGCGCGGCCGTCGACCTGGCCAGCGGGAACCCGGACCCGGAACTGCTGCCGGACATCATGGCGGCGGCGCGCAGAGGGCAGCACCTGTACGGGGCGCCCGCGGTCGACCCGCAGCTCGCGGCCTGGGCGGACGCCGACTTCGGCGAGGACGTCGACCAGCCGTTCAGGACGCTGGTCACGCACGGCGCGGTCGACGCGACCGAGCGCCTCCTCAACGCGCACCTCACGCGCGGCGATCTCGTCGCGGTCGAGGACCCCTGCTTCCTCGCGAGCATCGGCACGCTCCAGCTGAACGGCTACCGCAGCGCGCCCGTCCCGGTCGACGCGGCCGGGATGCTCCCCGACGCCCTGCGGGCCGCCCTCGACAGCGGCGCCCGCGCGGTGGTGAGCACGCCCCGCGCGCACAACCCGACCGGCGCGAGCCTGACCGCGGACCGGGCTGCCGAGCTGCGCGCCGTCCTCGCCGGCCACCCTCAGGTGCTGGTCGTCGAGGACGACCACTTCTCGGCGGTGTCGGCGCGCCCGTATCTGCGCATCACCCCGCCGGGTACGGCGCGTTGGGCGCTCGTGCGGTCCGTGTCCAAGTTCCTCGGGCCCGATCTGCGCCTCGCGCTGGTCGCGGCCGACCCCGAGAGCGCGGCGCGGCTGGAGGCGCGGCTCAGCGCGGGGATGACATGGGTGAGCCGGCTGCTCCAGCACACGGTCCACGAACTGCTCACCGACCCCGCTGTCCACGACCTCCACGAGCGGGCCCGCGAGAGCTACGCCCACCGCGCCGCCCTCCTCGTACGGCATCTGCGCGGGCACGGCATCGACGTCCCGCCCGGGAGCGACGGCCTCAACGTGTGGATCGGACTCGGCGTGGACGACCGGTCGGTGGCCGACGCCCTCGCGCGGCGGGGCTGGGCCGTGCGCCCCGGTCACCTCTTCCGCCACGACACCTCCCGGCGCGGCGCGATCCGCGTCACCACCGCCACGCTCACCGAACCGCAGGCCACGGCGTTCAGCGCCGAACTGGCCGCCGTGGTCGCCGAGTCGACCTGACCTTCCGAGGAGTCCGCCATGTTCCACGGCCTCAGCGCCTTCCCGCTCACCCCGCTCGACGAGGACGGCGTCGACACCGCCGCGTACGCCGCGCTGGTCGCCCGGCTCGCCGACGCCGGGGTCGACTCCATCGGCGCGCTCGGCTCGACGGGGAGCTACGCCTACCTCACGCGCGAACAGCGCGCCCACGCCGCGAAGATCGCCGTCGACGCCGCGGACGGCGTCCCCGTGATGGTCGGCATCGGCGCCCTGCGCACCGCCCACGTCCTCGCGCTGGCCGAGGACGCGCAGAACGCCGGCGCCTCGGCGGTGCTGCTCGCGCCGATGACGTACCAGCCCCTCACCGACGACGAGGTGTTCGGGCTGTACGAGGACGTCACGCGCGAACTGTCCGTGCCGCTGTGCGTGTACGACAACCCGGCGACCACCCGCGTCCGGTTCGGTGACGAACTCCACGGGCGCATCGGGCAGTTGCCGAACGTCGGGTCGGTGAAGATCCCCGGCGAGGGGGCCGAGGAGCGGATCGGGGTGCTGCGGGGGCTGCTGCCCGCGTCGGTGACGGTCGGGGTGAGCGGGGACTGGACGGCCGCCCGGGGGCTCAACTCCGGCGCGGACGTGTGGTATTCGGTGCTCGGCGGGCTGTTCCCGCGTACGGCGCTGGAGATCGCGCGGGACCCGGCGGGCGAGCTGTCGGGGCGACTGGAGCCGCTGTGGGCGCTGTTCCGGCGGCACGGAAGCCTGCGGGTGGTGTCGGCCGCCGCGTCTCACCTCGGGCTCGTGCGGGAGCGCAACCTTCCTCGTCCGCTGCGGGAGTTGGGCCCGGCGGACCGGCGCGAGGTCGTCGCCGTGCTGGACTCGCTCGGGCTCGACGGCTGACGTACCGGCGGTGGAACGGGCGGGCCCGCGTCGCGGATTGACTCGCACCGGTCGTTTTACTGTACAGTTCAGTCGTTCCACTGACCTTCGAGGCTGGCCCCACCCCACCGGATCGGACCCCGCGCATGACTGCCCTCCACCTCAGCCCCGCCGTCGCCGAGGCGTTCCCCGGCACGCTCGTCGCCGTCGTCACCGCCTCCGGTCTGCGCGGTCACGAGGGCTGGCCCGACACCGTCGCCGCCCTCGCGGAGCTGGAGCAGCAGCTCGCGGACGGGACGTGGGCGCCGGCCGACGAGACCGACCCCCGCATCGAGGCGTGGCACACGGCGTACCGCTCCTTCGGGACGAACCCGCGCCGCGTCCGCCCCAGCGTGGACGCGCTCGGGCGACGGATGGCGAAGAAGGGTTCGCTGCCCCGGATCAACCCGGCGGTGGACTCGTACAACGTGGTGTCGGTACGGCACGGGCTGCCGGCCGGCGCCTTCGATCTCGACCGGGTCACCGGCGACATCGAGATCCGGTACGCGCAGGGCACCGAGACGTTCACGCCCCTCGGGGAGCCGGACGTCGTCGAGACGCCCCGGGCCGGCGAGGTGATCTACGCCGACACCACGGACGTCCTGACCCGGCACTGGAACCACCGGGACGCCCACCGCACGCGGGTCACGGCGGACTCGGCGCGGGTGGCGTTCGTCCTGGAGACGCTGCACGCCGACCGGGACGGGCATCTGGTGAAGCTGGCGGCGGACGAGCTCCAGGGCCTGCTGGCGCCGCACGCCGAACGGACGGCCGTGGAGTTTCTCGGCGTCGGCTGAGGCCGCCGAGGCGTCAGGCCGGTCCGGGCGGCAGGTGCACCGTCATGATCAGCCGGCACGTCCGCGTCCCCGCCCCCCGGTACGCGTGCGGGACATCCCCGTCGAAGGTGGCCGTCCGCCCCTCCCCCAGCGCATGCTCCGTGCCGTCCACCACCAGCGTCATCCGCCCCGTCAGCACACTGACCGTCTCCACGACCCCCGCCTGGTGCGGGTTGCTGGCGTACTCCTCCCCCGGCTCCAGCCGCCACCGCCACACCTCGACCGGCGCGGGCCCGGCCGTCGTCAGCATGAGCCGCGCCTCACCGCCCCGCTCCCCCTCCCACAGCGGGCGGACGTCCTCGGCGGCGACGATCCGCACGCGCCCTTCCGTGGGCCCCTGCATCAGCGCGGACACGGAGATGCCCAGCGTGTCGGCGAGCCGGACGAGGGTCGCCAGGTTCGGGTTCCCCTGCGCCTTCTCCAGCGCCACGAGCGCCCCCTTGCTGACCTGCGCGCGCCGGCTCAACTCGTCCAGGGACAGCCCGGCCCGCGTACGGGCGGCCCTCACATTCCCCGCCACGGCCCGCAACGCCGCGCCCGCCTCGGCCATCAGGTCCACATCCCCACGGTCGTTCCATGACGCGATCCGGTCGTTCGACCCAATCCTAGGCGACTCCCCCAGCCGCCCCCGGGC
>NZ_LIRL01001321.1 GCF_001419795.1 Streptomyces niveiscabiei | reverse complement strand
GCCCCGGCCACGGCAGCCCCCGGCCCGGCCCGGGACGCCCGCACGGTGTTCGTCGAACCCAGCCCCTACACCTCGCCGCACACCGCACCACCCGCCGTCACAGGAACCCGCGTCCTCCTTCCGGTCCGGCACGGGTCCGCCGACCCCGTCACCGCCGCACACCACGACTGGAACACCGCCCTTTGCTCGACCCGCATCCTCGTCGACGCCTCCGGCCCCGAGACCCCGCCCGGAGCCGCCCTGCTCATCGGCGCGGCCTGCGCCACGGGCCGGCCGGCCGCCGCGTATCTGCCCCACAGCACCTACACCCACGCGGCGGGCCGCGAGCCCAACCACCGCAACCTGATGATCCAGTACGGCGTCGACGCCACGCTCCGCACACCGGAGGAGGTGACCGCGTGGCTCGCCCGGTGACCCTCCAGGAGATCGCAGGCCACCGCACCGTCGTCCTCGAAGGCGGCGACGGTGTCGGCAAGAGCACGCTGGCCGAACTCCTCGTCACCGAGCACGATTTCACCCGTGTCCACTCCCCCCGCACACCCGACCACCAGGACCTGACCGGCCGCTACCGCGACCTCCTCGCCCGGCCCGGCCGGCTCGTCCTGGACCGCAGCTTCGTCAGCGAACTCGTCTACGGCCCCCTCTACCGAGCCCGGTCCCGCCTCACCTGGGACCAGGCACTCGAACTGGCAGACCTCGTCACCACCCGCGACGGCCTCTTCGTCCACCTCACCGCCCCCGCCGCCATCGTGCACGACCGCCTCACAGCCCGCGACGGCCACGCACCCAACCTCGACACGATCACCGAACTCGCCCACGCCTACCAACACGTCTTCCGCACCCTGGCCGGCCATGTACCGGTCCTCACCTACGACACCACGGCAGACGCCAGACACTCCACCGGCTGAAACCTGTCCCGTTCCTGCCCCCCGTCACTCAGGCCCCGTTACTGTTCCCCGGGAAACTGCGCCACACAGCCAAGGGGAACCGCCGTGGACATTACCGAGGCCCAGAAACTTGCCTGGGAGAACAAACTCGCCAAAGGGTTCAACACCACGGATATCGCACTGGAATACGGTCTTCTCTCGGCCGAGGTCGGCGAGGCATTTACAGCGTGGCGCAAAGGCTTGCCCGACCAGGGTGAAGAGCTCGCGGACGTCTGCATCTACGCGATGGCGATCGCGGAGATGCAGGGCATCGACCTTGCCGACGCCGTCAAGGAAAAGATCGAGAAGAACGCACGCCGCGTCTATGCCCCTGGCGCCAACGGAACACTGGTCCGTACCAGCCAGGAATGACTGGGATGCGGTGTGTTGGCTGATCGGCTGCCGGACCCACCGTGGAGCCTGTGAGGGAGGCACAGGCATATCCGGACGTTCGGACGAGCCGTACTCGCACTGCTCCGCAAGGTGATCCTGCTTCAGTAACCCTCCGCGACCGCTCCACAAGATCTGTGACAGAGCCCGCTGAACAACGTCACAGCCAGCCAGGTCGTAGCCGCGTGGTCCGCCATCAACGGAACGTCTTCGCCGGCTGCCCAGGACAGCAGTGCGGGGACGGTCAAGCCCCGTACGGAGATGCTGTACAGCCCCACGGGGGCGGGCCCGTTCACCGGTCCCACTCGAAGATGAGGACCGGTTCGGCCGGGCGCTGCGGTGTGGTCAGGAGGCCGAGGACCTGGGGTGCGTCTCGGCCCGGGAGGGTCCGGCACCACGACGCGACGCTCGATG
>NZ_LIRL01001320.1 GCF_001419795.1 Streptomyces niveiscabiei | reverse complement strand
CCTCTATCAGGGGATCGGGGGGTTCATCGGGAACATGGTGATGGGGGTGGTGTTCGTCTATCTGTACCGGCGGTGGGGGCGGGTGGGGCCGCTCGTCGTCGCGCATTCGCTGCTCGATATCGGGGCTTTTGTGGGGTACGCCCTTCTCGCCGGGAAAGTCGGCTGGTTGCCGACCGCCTGAGTCAGGCGAGGAGTTCGCCCTCGATGACCGTGACCGCGCGGCCGGTCAGGAGGGTGCGGTTGCCGCGCAGGGAGGTGCGGACCCGGCCGGAGCGCGGGGATGCCTGGAGGCCGGTGAGGTCGGGGGTGCCGAGGCGCTGGGACCAGAAGGGGGCCAGTGCGGTGTGGGCGCTGCCTGTCACGGGGTCCTCGTCGATGCCGACGTTGGGGAAGAAGCAGCGGGAGACGAAGTCGTAGCCGAGGGTGGGGTTCTCGGCGCGGGCGGTGGCGATGACGCCGCGCGCGGAGTAGGCGGCGAGGGCCTTGAGGTCGGGGCGCAGGGCGTGGACGGTCTTCTCGTCGGGCAGCTCCACGAGCAGGTCGCCCACGTTCTCGCCCGTGTCGTACGCGGACAGCGGCTGCGCGCCGAGCGCCTCCGCGACGCCGTCCGGGAGGCCGATCTGCGTCAGCGGGGCCGTCGGGAAGTCGAGGGTGATCGAGCCGTCCTCGGCGGGGGTGGCGGTGAGGATGCCGCTGAGGGTCCTGAAGCGTACGAGGCCCTCGTGGGCGCCGGTCGTGTGCAGGACGTGCGCGGTCGCCAGGGTGGCGTGGCCGCACATCGCGACCTCCGTGGTGGGGGTGAACCAGCGCAGGGCCCAGTCCGCCTCGGGGTCGTCCGGCGTCGGGTGGGCGAACGCCGTCTCCGCGTGGTTGACCTCCAGGGCGATGTTCTGGAGGCGGTCGTCGTCGGGGTAGGAGTCCAGGAGGAGGACGCCCGCCGGATTGCCGGTGAAGGGGCGGTCGGTGAAGGCGTCCACGATTCTGATCCGCATGGACGTGACAGTAGGGGGTGGCGGAGACGGGGCGCCAAGGCCAATCCGGGAAAATTGGACGGGTGCGAGGGAACTGGCGTATGGGGTCGGACGTTGTTGTGGTCACAGGGGCCGGCGGGTTCGTCGGGACGGCAGCTGTGTGGGAGTTGCTGGCTCGGGGAGCGCGGGTCCGGGCGGTGGTGAGACGGGTTCCGGAGGAGGTGGTGGAGGGCGTCGAGTGGGTGGCCGGTGATCTGACCGAGCCCGGTGCGGTGTCGGGAGTGTGCGAGGGCGCGCGGGCCGTCGTCCATCTCGCCTCGTACATCGGGGGCGACGAGGCGATGTGCCGGGCCGTGAACGTCGACGGGACCCGGGCCGTGATGGCCGAGGCCCGGCGGGGCGGGGTGCGGCGGGTGGTGCATCTGTCGACCGCCGCCGTGTACGGGGCCGGGCCGCACAGCGGGATCGAGGTCGGCGAGGTTGTCGCCGAGCCGGTGTCGGCGGTGAGCCGGAGCCGGCTGGCCGGGGAGGGGTTCGCGTTGGAGGCGGGAGGTGTGGTGCTGCGGCCGGGGCTGGTGCTGGGG
>NZ_LIRL01000132.1 GCF_001419795.1 Streptomyces niveiscabiei | reverse complement strand
GCCGGGCTGCTGCTCGGCGGGCGCCTCGCTCAGCATCGACTCGTACGCGGCGAACAGCGTCGTCTCCAGCCCGAACCCGAGCAGCACGAACCCGCCGAGCAGCAGCCCGGCGTTGTCGGATCCGCCCATCCCGGTGAGCGTCAGCACGGCGGCGGCGGTCAGTACGAACCCCCCGCAGACCATCCGCCGAGGCCCGACCCGCCGCAGCAACCGGGCCCCGGCCAGCCCCGCGGCCATGGCGGCGATGGTCAGCGGCAGCAACCGCAGCCCGGTCTGAAGCGGTGAGAGCCCCAGCACGAGCTGCAAGTACTGCGCGGCGATCAGCTCCAGCCCCACCAGTGCCAGCATGGCGAGCACGATGCACAGCACGGCGGTCCCGAACGCGGGCCGGGCGAACATCCGCAGATCGACGAGCGGCGAAGGCCGCCGCCGCTGCCGCCGCACGAAGAGGACGAGCAGCCCGACGCCCACCAGGAGCGGCGCGAAGGTCAGCCCTCCGAACTCCCCGCTGCCGAGCCGCTTCACCCCCAGCACGACACAGAACAACCCGGCGGCGGCCATCAGCGCCCCGACGACGTCCCAGGGCCCGTCGCTCTCCCCCTTGGACTCGGGCAGCAGCCACCGCCCGACGGGCAGACTGACCAGCATCAGCGGAATGTTGACGAGGAAGACGGCCCCCCACCAGAAGTGCTCCAGCAGGAACCCCCCGAGCAGGGGCCCGGCGGCAGCCCCGACGGCGGCGACCGCGCTCCAGATCCCTATGGCCAGCGCCCGTTCCCGCCGATCGGGGAACACCTGCCGGAGAATCGACAGGGTCGCCGGCATGATCATCGCCCCGCCGACCCCGAGCAGGGCCCGCGCGAGGATCAGCACCTGCGCGCTCCCGGCGAACGCGGCCAGCCCGGAAGCGACCCCGAAGAGCGCGTACCCGAGCAGCAGCACCCGCCGCCGCCCGACCTTGTCCCCGAGGGTTCCGAACAGGATCAGCAGAGAGGCGCAGACCAGCGGATACGTGTCGACGATCCACAGCAGTTCGATCGAACCGGGCTTGAGATCCTCGGTGACAGCGGGAACGGCGACGTGCAGAACGGTCGCGTCGACGGCGACCAGCAGCAGGCTCACGCACAGGACGACGAGGACGACCCAGCGCTGTCCCCCGGCCCGCTCGGCGGAGTGTCCACGCACAGCTGTGGCCGTCATCGTCCCGGACATGCGCGTACCTCCCAGCTGATTCGCACGTCCGGCGGATTCACTGGGCGGGGACTCCCAGGACTCGGCCGGAGAGGAGCGGTGTCCCCGGCCCACGCAGACGAACGGCGAGTGCATCGCAGCGTACGCGAGTTCGCCGACCGATCACGTGGCGGACCTCTCAGACGCCACCTGCAACCCATGTGGCGTACACCACTCGTCCACACACCCCTGATAATCGAGCCCATGATCGAGACAGCGGCACGCGCCCGGCCGACCCTGCGCCGGGCGGCCCCGGCCCTGCTGGGGTACGCGGCGGTCCGTGCCCTGGGCCTGGCGGCGCTGGCGATCTGGAGCGCGGCCGGCGACAAGAGCGCGTACACGTTGTTGACGGCGCGCTGGGACGCGTTGTGGTACGTCCGCGTGGCCGAGCAGGGATACGGCTACGCGGTCCGCCTCCCGAACGGCGACGTCCACTCGAACCTGGCGTTCTTCCCCCTCCTCCCGTGGCTGGAGCGCTTCCTCCACTGGCTGACCCCGCTGTCGTACGCCGACGCGGGTTTCGTCGTCTCCCTCCTCTCCTCCCTCGCCGCGGCCTGGGGGATCTTCGCGGTCACGGACCATGTGTACGGCGCCCGCGCGGCGGTGTACGCGGTGCTGGTGTGGGCGGTGCTCCCGGTCGGGATCGTGCAGTCGATGGCGTACAGCGAGTCGTTGTTCACCGCGCTCGCCGCCTGGGCGCTGTACGCCGTCCTGACCGGCCGGTGGGTCCTGGCGGGCGTGCTCGCGTCGCTGGCCGGTCTGACCCGCCCGGTGGGTCTCGCGGTGGTGGCGGCGGTGTGGGCGGCCGGGCTGGCCTCCCTGCTCCGAGAACGGACCGCGTCCGGCCCCGGTTCCTCCCGCGAGCCCGTTCACTCGTCCGTGTCACCCGGCGACGCGGCGCCCGAAACCGGCGCGCACGAGACAGCGCGCGCCCCCGGCACCCCCGTACCCGTACCGCCCCCGCGCGCGGGGACATCCACCGGCGCGCGGAAGCTGCCGCGCGCCCTGGGGCTTCTGCTCGCGCCGCTCGGCTCGCTGGGCTACGTCCTGTGGGTGGGCCACCGCACGGGCGACGGCCCGCTCGGGTATCTCGACGTGCAGGCGGGCTGGCGCAACGGTTTCGACGGCGGCTACGCCTTCGCCCGGTTCGTCGCGGAGAAGTTCGCCTCGCCGCTCGGCGCCCTCGCGGGCCTGGGCCTGATCGCGGGGGTGGCCCTGCTGCTGCGCCTGTACGCCGTCTGCGTACGGCAGCGCCAGCCGCTGCCCCTACTCGTGTACGCCGGTGTCGTCCTCGCCCTCGCGCTGTGCGCGTCGAGCTACTTCGGCTCGAAACCACGCCTGCTGATGCCCGCGTTCCCGGTCCTGCTGCCGCTCGCGCTCGCCCTGGCCAGGTCGCGTACGGCGCGGTCGGTGCTGGTGGTGGGCGGTGCGGCGGTGGCGTCGGCAGTGTACGGGGCCTGGTGGCTGAACGGCTCGGGACCGCCCTGACCCCGCCATGATCGCTTTTCGCGGGCGCCGTTAATTCCCGACTACCGCCAGTCGAACTCATTCATAACTCCAACGAAACCCGCACCTCGATTGATCAAAGGAAATGAAGGTACGAACGGTCGCCGATTTCGGATTGACGGGGAATAAACGGCATCCTGAGAGCAATCCCACATCACATCGTCATCACAAAGCCGTGGATTCGCGGGGGATCAGACCTCACTCGCTGTAACGTCGATTGGGTGCGTACCGAACGAAACCTCACCCGTCTGGACCGGGTGTTCGCGAGACTGGACCGGGAGCCCGAACGCCCGGCCCACATCGTTTTCCCGCGGATGAGCCGGCACCGGGTCGCACTGCTGTCCGCGACCCTGGCCTTCTACCTCGCGATCGTCTGGCTCGTGGTGACGACCTCGTGGCTGGTCCGGTTCGACTGGCAGGTCATGTTCTTCCGGCCCTACCAGCAGTGGCCGTCCATCCACGCCTTCCTCGACTACTACGTCGTCCTCGGCCAGCGCGGCCCGACGGCCGTCATGGTCGCGGCCTGGCTGGGCTGGCGTTCGTGGCGCCAGCACACCCTGCGCCCGCTGCTCACGCTCGGCGCCTCGCTGCTGCTGCTGAACATCACGGTCGGCGCCGCGAAGATCGGCATGGGCCGCCTCGGTCCGCACTACGCGACGACCGTCGGCTCGAACGAGATGGGCCTCGGCGGCGATATATTCCCCAGCGGCCACACCGCCAACGCGGTCGTGACCTGGGGAATTCTCGCGTATCTGGCGTCCACGCCGAGAGCCCGCCGCTGGCTGTCCGCCGTCTCCGCGCTGGTCTCGCTGGGGGTCGGCCTGACCACCGTCTACCTCGGTACGCACTGGCTGAGCGACGTCCTGCTCGGCTGGGCCGCCGGCCTGCTGGTCCTGCTGGCGCTCCCCTGGTGCGAGCCGCTGATCGCGCGCGCCGAGGCCCGCATCCTGGACCTGCGCGACCGCTGGCGCGAACGCCGCAGCACCGTGCCCGCGCCCCCGGCGCCGGTCACCGTACCCGTCGCGCTGGCGGCCCCCCGCAAGGTCGTCGACCTGGAGAAGGCCCCGATCCCGCGCCCGCCGAGATCCCCGGCCTACCTGGCACCGGGCCCGCACACCACGCGCGCCGAGCGCACCCCGGTCACCCCGATCGGCAGCCGCCGCCCCCCGCACGCCGACCGGCTCCCCCGCGGTACGACGGCCTCGGCCGCCCGCCCCGGCACCTGAGAAGCACCGGTACGCACACGCCCTACGACGGCGCCGGCCCAGTCCGGGAACTGGGCCGGCGCCGTCGTCGTACCGCGTCTCAGCCCTTCCAGGCGCGGGTGACGTGGTTGTCGCGGACCTCGAAGTTGAGGCGGCCCACCCGGTACTCCATGGTGATGATCGCGCCGGGCGGCAGGGACCTGACGGTCGACCACCCCCGTTGCCGGGCGCGCTGTTCGGCGTCCTCGGCCGTGCGGCCGACGTACTCCTCGGGGTTGTCCTGGGGCTCCTCGGCGGGAGGGGGAATCGGTGCCATGGCGCCACGCTAGGCCCACCGATCGCGCCGCGTGAAGCCCGGGTTCCCGCTTCTGGTCACACTTCAGTCACAGGATCACGGAGCGCGTTTCGGTCCTCCTCCGTCACACGTACGAGCGGATCCGGGCGAGTTACGCGCGTATTCGAACGCAATTACCGCAGGGCCTGACGCGGCACCGGAAATCCGCTCGGTAATTCGTTTCCGGCCGTCTGGCGCATTCCCCTTCCGGGGCCAGTGCGGTGATCTGACGGGCCATGGGAAATGCGAGGCTTCCGCACAGGCCCCCTGTCGGAGCGGGCCCGGCGCGAGCATCATGGCGGGTTCCAGGGAGCCGGCGGCGAAGGAGCGGGCGATGGGGACGCAGACCGTGGCGGCGGCCGTACGGCCG
>NZ_LIRL01001319.1 GCF_001419795.1 Streptomyces niveiscabiei | reverse complement strand
CCCCTCGGGCACCATCCGTACGGCGAAGACCGTCGTGTCGTCCCCCGGTCTCCCCCGCTGTGCCGCAGCGCGCCTGCCCGGACGAACGCCACCAGCCGGTCCGGCTCCGCGAGCCCTGCGTCCCTGGTCAGGGCCTTGCCCAGCTCCCCCAGCCCGAGCGGTAGCCCGCCCTCGGCGTGCCGCAGCCCGCCCCAGTCGGCGGGCAGCGGGCGCAGCACCGTACGCCGGGTGGTGTCGGCGGCGTCCGTCATGCGCACCATGCGCAGCTCGGTGAGGACGAACGCGGCGAGCGACAGCGCCGCGAACAGCGCTGTCGTCCGCATCCCCTCGCGGACCGACTTGCCACCGTCCCTCCCTGGGTGTGCCCTGGAGGTCAGGGGGTGGGGGATACCCGGAGAGGAGTACTCCAGATGGCTCACGCGGCACCCGCACCACATGATGCGAACCACGTCTTCAGCGCCCGCACCCATCGGATCGCGGCCTGGGCGGGTCCGGTGGTACTAGGACTCGTGTACGGGTACTGGGTGGCGGCCGTCCGCCGCTCGGGCGGCCCGATCACCGGCTGGAACCTGCTGCTCGGCTTCGTCAGCGCCCTCGCGGTCGCGGCGGCGTACGTCGCGGTGCGCGCCCTGGCTCCGCGCCTGAAGCGCGAGCTGCACGCCGTGCTGTGGGCGTCCTTCGCGGGGTGCGCCTTCGGCTTCGTCTACAGCCAGACCGGCGCGACGATCTGGCGCTCCGTGATGATGTCCCTCGGAGTGGCGGCGGGCTTCTTCGCCGTCCTCTTCTACCGGTACTACACCCACGAGGACGGCGAGGGGCATCGCGTCCGCTGAGGCGGCGCCCCCGGTACTACCCGGGTAGTACCTGAGGCCGACAGGGCCGGGCCCCGGCGAGGTGGTCGTCCACCCGCCGGGGCCCGGCCCTGTCACGGTCACGCCATCCGCTCACCACCAGCCCGAGGATCCGGCCGAACTCCAGCTCCACGAGCCCGACGCGCTCCACGAGCCGGAGCCCGCGGCGCTCCACGAGGTGTTGTAGGGGTCGTACGCGTTGTTCCGGCCGTAGGGGTTGTCCCAGTTGCTCCAGCTCCCGTTCTTCCACTGGGGGCAGGGGTCGGAGCAGGTGGGCACCCAGGCGCCCCCGGTGTTCACGAACGCGGCGCTGGCCCAGCCCTGGGCGCCGACGAGCCAGTACCAGTAGGGGTTCCCGTTGACGCTCTGCCCCTGGACCATGCACTGCACGCGGTCCTGGCTGCCGGGGGAGAGCGCGGTGACGACACCCGCGTGCGTGGTGGGCGCCGACCGTACGTTGAGTTCCGTGCCCGAGACGACGGTGCCCCAGATCGGGCCGCCGCCTCCGCCGTGTCCGCCGCCGCGTCCCTCGGCGAAGGCGGGTGAGGTGGTCGCCGGCGTGGTCGAGGGTGCTGCCGCCGCGTGGGTGCCCGCCGCGGCCACGGCCAGCGTGCCACCGGTGAGCAGGGCCGCGGCCAGGGTCCGCAGGACCGGAGTACTGCGCATGATTCGGCCTCCTTCTCCCCTGAACGTCCCCGTTTCTCCCCAGCACCAGGAAACACCCGTTCGGGTGAACCCTCCACCGGAGAGGGAGGGGGTGGAGGGCCGTTACGGGGGCCGGTGAGGCAGGGGCCGCGCACCCACATGGCGGCAACCCACTGGCGTACCCCTCAGGTACCCCNNGTAGTACCCGTACTACCCGTACGACCGTCTCCGCCGCGTTCGTCGCCCTCGCCTGCCTCCTCGTCCCCCTCGCGGCCCTCGCGGCCTGGGCGTCGTACGACCTGCGGGACCAAGAGCGGTACGTCCGGGCGCTCGCGCCGCTGGCCACGGACGCGGCGGTCCGGCGGACCATCGTGGAGGGCGTCGCCCGGGATACGCCGGGCGTGCCGCGACGGGTCGTCGAGGACGAGGTACGCCGGTTCACCGCGACGGCCGCGTACCGCGCGGCGTGGGACGAGGGGAACCGGGAGGCGTACACGGCGGTGATGCGGGCGTTGGAGGAGCCGGGGCGGGGGGTGGTTGCCGGGGTGACGGGGCGGGAGCCGGACGGCGTAGTACCGGGGAGGGAGGGAGCCGTCACAGCGCCGGGTGGGGTGTCCGCTCGCGGGGTGGGCGGC
>NZ_LIRL01001318.1:2768-3041 GCF_001419795.1 Streptomyces niveiscabiei | reverse complement strand
GAGGAAGCGTCGTGCGCGCGGGGTTCGGGCTCGGCGCTTCCGGCGGCGCCGTCAGCCGGTTCCGCGTCGGCGTCCTCGCGCACCCCGGGCCCCATGTCTCCCACCTCGTCGGCGAGTTGGTGGACGAGGATGCCGGTGCGGAAGGCGACGTCCCCGATGTCGGCGCACGAACTGCCGTACACGGAGAGGTGGTTGCCGTCCTCCTGGACGACCTCGACGGAGCGGCGGGTGGTGCGGGCGTCCTTGGTGAGTTCGGCGGCGAGGCGGGCGGCG
>NZ_LIRL01001318.1:0-2729 GCF_001419795.1 Streptomyces niveiscabiei | reverse complement strand
CGTCCTGGTCGGCGGCGACGCGGCCCCGGTCCAGGGTGACGACGCGGTCGGCGGTGCGGGCGGCCTCCTTGGGGTCGGTCATGGTCAGCAGAACGGTTCCGCCGTGGCGGGCGTGGGCCGTGAGCATGTCGTACAGCCAGCGGCTCTCGCGCGCGCAGAGGCCGTCGGCGGGGTCGTCGAGGACGAGGGTGTGCGGGTCGGCGAGGAGGGCGCAGGCGAGGCCGAGGCGGCGGTCCATGCCCCGGGAGAGGGCCGCCAGGCGCTCCTCGCGCAGGCTCACGAGGCCGACCGCTTCGAGGACCTCGTCGGCCCGGCCGGCCGGGACGCCGGTCGCCGCGCACAGCATCCGCAGGTGGCCGCGGACCGTGCGGCCCGGGTGCCCCGGTACGTCGCCGAGGAGTACGCCGACCTCGCGCGCGGGGTGGGCGATGCGGTGCAGCGGGCGGCCTCTGAAGTACGTGACGCCACGGCCCTGTTGGAGTTCGAGCATGAGTCTGAGCGTCGTACTCTTGCCCGCCTCCGGGGCCCCGAGGAGCACCGTGACATGCCCGACGCGCGCCTCGAAGGAGACGTCGTCGACGGCGGGAGGGAGATCCTTGCGGGGGATGCTGGTCAGTCCGAAGGCCTGGATCACCCGCAGCAAGATAGCGCCCTATTTGGGGTTTTTCAGGCATCGCACGGCCGGGCGCACCGAGCCCGGGGGCAAAGTGGGGCTCAGGGCAGGCCGGTTGACGGCGGGGCGGCGCTCTTCGGGGTGCTCCTCACACCTCGGGGCGCAGCATCGGCGGGTTGAGCAGCGTCGCGCCGCCCGCGCGGAAGAGCTGGGCGGGCCGGCCGCCCTGGCGGGTGGTGGTGCCGCCCGTGGGGACGAGGAAGCCCGGTGTCCCGGTCACCTTGCGGTGGAAGTTGCGCGGGTCGAGGGCGACGCCCCACACCGCCTCGTAGACCCGGCGCAGCTCGCCGACGGTGAACTCGGTGGGGCAGAACGCGGTGGCCAGGGAGGAGTACTCGATCTTGGAGCGGGCGCGCTCGACGCCGTCGGCGAGGATCTGCGCGTGGTCGAAGGCGAGCGGCGCGACGGGGTCGCCGTCCCGGCCGTAGCCGCCCTGCTGGAGGAGTTCCTCGACCGGCGCCCAGCGGGCGTTGCTGGCGTCGCCTCCCGCGCGCGGGGCGGGCAGGTCGGGGGCGAGCGCGAGGTGGGCGACGCTGACGACGCGCATGCGCGGGTCGCGCTTGGGGTCGCCGTAGGTGGCGAGCTGTTCGAGGTGGGCGCCGTTGTCCTGGGCGGGGACGGCGGGTTCGTGGGCGTGCAGCCCGGTCTCCTCGGCGAGTTCGCGCGCCGCGGCCTGCGACAGGTCCTCGTCGGCCCGTACGAAGCCGCCGGGGAGCGCCCATCTCCCCTGGAACGGCGGTTCGCCCCGGCGGACCGCCAGCGCGCACAGGGCGTGGCGCCGCACGGTCAGCACGACCAGGTCCACGGTGACGGCGAAGGGCGGGAAGGCTGACGGGTCGTAGGGCATGCGGCGATCTTAGTCGTCTCCCTGACGATAAACACTCCCTTCGCCGGTCATGGCAGGCACGGGTCCGCTCCGGCCGGACAGCGCCGTCGTCCGGTCGTCCACACGCCCCGTTTCCCGTCGTTCACACCCCCAGCTGGAGCCCGTCGCCGGCCTCCTCGACCATGGCGAGGCCGAGGCGGCTGACGCGTACGGAGAACGGCTCGCCCGCCACGCGCAGTCCGCTGAGGCCGACCTCGCCGAGGGGCGCGCTGTGCACGGGGCGCAGGGTGACCGTCCGGGCCGGGGCGTCGGGGCGGATGCCCGCAAGGGTGGTCAGCAGCAGGACACCGGCGGCTGCCGCGGTGGCGGCGGGGCGGCAGGCGGCCGGGTGCGGCACGGGAGCGCTCCCGTCGGTGCGCCGCTCGCCCCCGTACATCTCGGGCAGCCGGTACCCGAACGCCTCCGCCGCCCCGAGGACGCCCTTCAGGAGCGAGCCCGCCTCCTTCTCGTACCCGGCGGCGGCCAGGCCCGCCACGGCGAGCGCGCTCTCGTGGACCCGTACGGCGCCGCCGCGGTGGCCGAAGGGGTTGTACCCCGGCTCTTTCTCGCCGAGGCCGCGCAGCCCCCAGCCGGAGTCCAGCGCGGGACCGCCGAGCAGCCGCGCGAGGTGCTCGGTCCGCACCCGGTCGAGGAGCCCGGTGGCGAGTTCGCCGCCGCCCAGCAGCCCGGTGTCCAGGAGGTGTACGGCGCTCGCGCCGAGGTGCGCCACCGGGCGCCCGTCCGGCAGCCGCGCGGCGATCGGGCGTCCGCCGCCGAGGTCGTCGGCCCAGAACTCCTCGTGGAACGCCGCACGCAGTCCGCGCGCCCACTCCCGCAGGGGCTCGCCGCCCGGTCTGCCGCAGGCGTCGAGGAGGTCGGCGCCGAGCAGGGCCGCGCGGTGGGCGTGTGCCTGGGTCTCACAGCGGGCGGGGCCGCCGGGCTGGGGGTCGCGCAGGTACGGGCCCGCCCCCACGGTCGTCCGCAGCCAGGTCAGGCAGCGTTCCGCCGTCGGCAGCAGGTCGGCGACCTCCTGCTCGGGCAGGCCCCAGCGGCGGGCCTCCGCCAGGAGCGCGGGGAACAGGAGGGTGGCCTCGGTGCCGGTGCAGGCGGGCGGGAGGTGGGCGCCCGCGTCCCGCTGCGGGCCGGGGAGGAGGCCGTCGGGGCGCTGGGTGCGGGCGAGGATGCGCAGGG
>NZ_LIRL01001317.1 GCF_001419795.1 Streptomyces niveiscabiei | reverse complement strand
CGGCTCCCTCACCGCCGCCGCGCGCGGCGGGGCGGGCGGCGGCGGTGAGGGAGCCGTAGCGCCCGCGCGGGACCGCACGCCGCGCGCGGTGGGCCGTCGAGCCCGCCGTACGGCCCGAGCCGAGCAGCGCGCGCATCGGGGCGAGCGTGTCGTTGGTGAGGCGTCCGGACCAGGCGAGGTCCCAGAGGGCGTCGGCGAGCTGCGGGTCGGTGGCGTCCGGGTGGGTGGTGGCGCGGACCTGGTCGGCGATCTGGCGGAAGAACAGGCCGTAGCCGCCGGAGAGGGCCGTCAGGACCGACTCGTGCAGCGCGGTCGGCTCCAGGGGGTGCGGCGGGGGCAGGAGCAGCGGGGCCGCGTCCGCCAGGTAGAGGGAGATCCAGCCGTCCTTGCCGGGGAGCGCGCCCGCGCCCGCCCAGACGATCTCCCCGGCGGCGGTGAGTTCGTCGAGCAGCGCCGGGGAGTAGTCGCGCACGCGCGAGGGCAGCACCAGCTTCTCCAGCGCCGAGGCGGGTACGGAGGCCCCCTGGAGCTGCTCGACCGCGCGGACCAGGCCGTCGGTGCCCCGCAGGGCGTGGCCGGCGCCGACGTGCTGCCACTGGGGCAGGAACTGGGCGAGCGCGGCCGGCGGGACCGGCTCCAGCTCCTGGCGCAGCGCCGCCAGGGAGCGCCGGCGCAGCCGCCGCAGAACCGTCGCGTCGCACCACTCCTGGCCGATGCCCGCCGGATGGAACTCGCCCTGGACGACACGCCCGCTCGCCGCCAGCCGCTGGAGCGCGCCGTCCGTGACGGCCGTGCCGAGCCCGAAGCGGGCGGCTGCCGCGGCGGACGTGAACGGGCCGTGCGTGCGCGCGTGGCGGGCCAGCAGGTCGCCCAAGGGGTCCTTGACGGGCTCGGTGAACGCCTCCGGCACACCGACCGGCAGGGCCGTGCCCAGCGCGTCGCGCAGGCGGCCCGCGTCCTCGATCGCCGCCCAGTGGTCGACGCCCGCCACGCGCACCCGGATCGCGCGCCGCGCCGCGGCCAGCTCCTGCGCCCAGCGCGGGTCGGCGCCGCGCCGCGCGAGGTCGGCGTCGGTGAGCGGGCCGAGGACACGCAGCGCGTCGGCGACCCCTTCGGCGTCCCTGAGGCGCCGCTCCTCGGTCAGCCACTGGAGCTCGCGCTCCAGCTCGGCGAGGACCTCGGCGTCCAGCAGCTCGCGCAGCTCCGCCTGGCCGAGCAGCTCCGCCAGCAGCCGCGAGTCCAGGGACAGCGCGGCGGCGCGGCGCTCGGCGAGCGGCGAGTCCCCCTCGTACAGGAACTGGGCGACGTAGCCGAACAGCAGACTGCGCGCGAAGGGGGACGGCTCCGGGGTGGTGACCTCGACCAGGCGCACCTTGCGGGACTCCAGGTCACCCATCAGCTCGACGAGACCGGGGACGTCGAAGACGTCCTGGAGGCACTCGCGGACCGCTTCCAGGACGATCGGGAACGAGCCGAACTCGCTCGCCACCTGGAGCAGTTGCGCCGCGCGCTGGCGCTGCTGCCACAGCGGGGTGCGCCGGCCGGGGTTGCGGCGCGGCAGCAGCAGCGCGCGGGCGGCGCACTCCCGGAACCGGGACGCGAACAGCGCCGAGCCGCCGACCTGGTCGGTGACGACCTGGTCGACCTCGCCCTTGTCGAAGACGACGTCCTGCGCGCCCACGGGCGCCTGGTCCGCGTCGTACTCGGTGCCCGCCTTCAGGGGCTCCCGGTCGAGGAGGTCCAGGCCCATCAGGTCGGCGTCCGGCAGGCGCAGCACGATGCCGTCGTCCGCGTGCATCACCTGCGCGTCCATGCCGTACCGCTCGGCGAGCCGGGCCCCCAGGGCGAGCGCCCACGGGGCGTGCACCTGGGCGCCGAACGGGGAGTGGACGACCACGCGCCAGTCGCCCAGCTCGTCCCGGAAACGCTCCACGACGATCGTCCGGTCGTCCGGGACATGGCCGCAGGCCTCGCGCTGTTCGGCGAGGTACGACAGGACGTTGTCGGCGGCCCACGCGTCCAGACCCGCCGCGAGCAGGCGCAGCCGGGCGTCCTCCCGCGGCAGCGCACCGACCTCGCGCAGGAACGCGCCCACCGCGCGCCCCAGCTCCAGCGGGCGGCCCAGCTGGTCGCCCTTCCAGAACGGCAGCCGGCCCGGCACACCGGGGGCCGGGGAGACCAGGACGCGGTCGCGCGTGATGTCCTCGATGCGCCAGGAACTCGTACCGAGCGTGAAGACGTCGCCCACGCGCGACTCGTAGACCATCTCCTCGTCCAACTCGCCGACCCGGCCGCCGCCCTTCTTCGGGTCGGAGCCCGCGAGGAAGACGCCGAACAGGCCGCGGTCGGGGATCGTGCCGCCCGAGGTGACGGCGAGGCGCTGGGCGCCCGGCCTGCCGGTGACCGTCCCCGTCACGCGGTCCCACACCACGCGCGGGCGCAGTTCCGCGAACGCGTCCGACGGGTAGCGGCCCGCCAGCATGTCCAGGGTCGCCGTGAACGCCGACTCCGGGAGCGACGCGAAGGGGGCCGCGCGCCGGACGGCCGCCAGCAGGTCGTCGACCTGCCAGGTGTCCATCGACACCATCGCGACCAGCTGCTGCGCCAGCACGTCCAGCGGGTTCGCGGGCACCCGCAGAGACTCGATGGCGCCCTCGCGCATGCGCTCGGTGACCACCGCCGCCTGGACCAGGTCGCCCCGGTACTTCGGGAAGACCACACCGGTCGACACCGCGCCCACCTGGTGCCCCGCCCGGCCCACGCGCTGGAGGCCGGAGGCCACCGAGGGCGGTGACTCCACCTGGACCACCAGGTCCACCGCGCCCATGTCGATGCCCAGCTCCAGGCTGGACGTCGCGACCACCGCGGGCAGCCGGCCCGCCTTCAGGTCCTCCTCGACCAGCGCGCGCTGCTCCTTGGAGACCGAGCCGTGGTGCGCCCGCGCGATGACCGGCGGGGCGCCCTGGGCCGCGCCCGAGCCGCCCATCAGCTCGGCCGGTGAGTGATGCTCCGCCAGCGGCTCGCCCGTCGCCCGCTCGTAGGCGATCTCGTTCAGCCGGTTGCACAGGCGCTCCGCGAGGCGCCGGGAGTTCGCGAACACGATCGTCGAGCGGTGCGCCTGCACGAGGTCCGCGATCCGCTCCTCCACGTGCGGCCAGATCGAGGGGCGCTCCGCCTGCGCGTCATCCACCGGGGAGCCGCCCAGCTCGCCCAGGTCCTCCACCGGGACGACCACCGACAGGTCGAACTCCTTCGCCGACCTCGGCTGGACGATCTCGGCCTTCCCGCGCGGGGCGAGGTAGCGGGCGATCTCGTCCACCGGGCGGACCGTCGCCGACAGGCCGATCCTGCGGGCGGGCCTCGGCAGCAGGGCGTCCAGCCGCTCCAGGGTCAGCGCCAGGTGCGCGCCCCGCTTCGTGCCCGCCACCGCGTGGACCTCGTCCAGGATGACCGTCTCCACGCCCGTCAGCGCGTCGCGCGCGGCCGACGTCAACATCAGGAACAGGGACTCCGGGGTCGTGATCAGGATGTCCGGCGGGCGCGTCGCCAGAGCCCGGCGCTCCGCGGGCGGGGTGTCGCCGGAGCGGATCCCGACCTTGACCTCCGGCTCGGGCAGGCCGAGGCGCGCGGACTCCTGGCGGATGCCGGTCAGCGGGCTGCGGAGGTTGCGCTCCACGTCCACCGCGAGGGCCTTCAGCGGCGAGACGTACAGCACCCGGCAGCGCTTCTTCGGGTCCGCCGGCGGGGGCGTGGACGCCAGGCCGTCCAGCGCCGCCAGGAACGCGGCCAGCGTCTTGCCCGAGCCCGTCGGGGCGACCACCAGCACGTCCGAACCCTCCCGGATGGCCCGCCACGCGCCCGCCTGGGCCTCGGTGGGCGCCGAGAACGCCCCCGTGAACCAGCTACGGGTCGCGGGGGAGAAGCCGTCCAGGGCTCGGTGTGCGGAACTGACCATGCGTCCATCCTGCACCTCGCCACTGACAATCGGGCTGACCTGTGGATACAGGGCCGGCGGCGGGTTCAGCTGAGGGGACGGCCGTACGACCTCAGGGTGCGGAGGGCGTCGATCGTCGCCATCGCCCGGGCCTCCAGGGCGGCGGACGGGGTCCACCGGGGACGGCGGGGCGGCCAGCCGCCGTCGGACTGCTGGCCTGCCGCGAGGAGGTCCAGGGAACGGGACATCTCGGCGTCGGTGAACCACGCGCGCGCGACGGAGTGCGGAACGGGGGCGAAGTCGTGGGGGAAGTGCCGCTCGGCGGGCGCGGGGGACGGCTCCGGGCTCTCCGGGGCCAGGACGGCCAGATGCCGTTCGCGCACGAGGCGGCCCAGGCGGTCGGCGGCGGCCTGCGCGCGGGAGCGGTCGGGGACGGAGTCCAGGAAGGCGACGGCGGCCTGCACCTCGTACGGATCGGGGGTCCGCAGGGACTCCACCGCCTGCCAGCAGAAGTCGGTGGCCCGGAACAGCCAGGCGTGCCAGACGTCGTTGCGGTGCAGGAGGCCCGTGACGGGGCCGGTCGTCAGCAGGTCGCCGGCCGGGGCGTCCGCGATCGGGGCCGACGGCGCGGCCGGGTAGCCGCGCTGGGAGGGCAGGACGGCCGGGAGGGCGCCGTCCGGGGACGACACCGCCGTCAGGTGGCGGCACAGTTGCTCCACCCGCCGGCCGCCGCAGCGCCCGAGCGCGTCCAGGACGCGCAGCGCGTACACCGCGTGCGGGGGCTGGCCGACGGGCCCGCGCAGGTCGGGCTCCAGGGCGTGGCCGTACCCGCCGTCCGCGGTGCGGTAGGCGTCGAGCGCGGTCTCCGCGGGGTCGGCGGAGGCGCCCAGGAAGTGGTGGGCGAACAGACGCTGCTCCAGCACGCGCGCGTTGAGCCACATGAAGCGCTCCGCGCGCGCGAGCGGGGAGCGCGCCGGGGGCGTCTGGGGCAGGGGGGAGGCTCCTGGTTCGGGCATGCCGCGACCGTAGGGTGGAAAGCGCTGCCCGCGCGGGCGTACGGGCCAGGGTGTACCCGAGGGGCGGGATACTGAGGGCATGCGGTTGACGGTCTTCTGGGAGCGGATGGCGGAGCACTTCGGTACGGGGTACTCCGAGACCTTCGCGCGCGATCACGTGATGACGGAGCTGGGCGGGCGGACGGTGCACGAGGCGCTGACCGACGGCTGGGAGGCGAAGGACGTGTGGCGGGTGGTGTGCTCGGTGATGAACGTTCCGCACGAGAAGCGGTGATCCCCGGCGAAGATCGCGGGGGAGTGCCGGAATACCGGTGGCGTGGGCGAGACTTGGGCCGTGGCACCGACTGAGGAGACCGGGCAGCTCGCCCCGCAGACACCATCGCCCGGCGCTGCGGCGCCGCCCGCGTCGCCGCCGGCCGACGGCGGTGGGGCGGCCGGGGAGCGCATGCCGCGGTGGCTGCCGCGCGCGATGGTGCTCGCGCTGGCGCTCATCGGCCTGTTCCAGCTGGGTACGTGGGCGTTCCACCAGCTCCTCGGGCTGCTGATCAACATCCTCATCGCGTTCTTCCTGGCGCTCGCCGTCGAACCCGCGGTCAGCTGGATGGCGTCCTACGGGATGCGCCGGGGCCTGGCGACCTTCCTGGTCTTCCTCGGGCTGCTGATCGCCGTCGCCGGGTTCATCACGCTCCTCGGGTCGATGCTCGCCGGGCAGATCGTCAAGATGGTCGACGGGTTCCCGCAGTACCTCGACTCCGTCATCAACTGGATCAACACCTCGTTCCACACCGAGCTGAGACGGGTCGACATCCAGGAGGGGCTGCTGCACTCCGAGTGGCTGAAGAAGTACGCGCAGAACAGTGCCGCCGGGGTGCTCGACGTCTCCGCGCAGGTGCTCGGCGGGCTCTTCCAGCTGCTGACGATCGCCCTGTTCTCGTTCTACTTCGCCGCCGACGGGCCCCGGCTGCGGCGGGGGCTGTGCTCCGTGCTGCCGCCGGCGAAGCAGGCCGAGGTGCTGCGCGCGTGGGAGATCGCCGTCGACAAGACCGGGGGGTACCTCTACTCGCGCGGGCTGATGGCGCTGATCTCCGGGATCGCGCACTACGTCCTGCTCCAGGTCCTGGAGATCCCCTACGCGCCCGTGCTGGGGCTGTGGGTCGGTGTCGTCTCGCAGTTCATCCCCACGCTCGGGACGTACCTCGCGGGCGCGCTGCCCATGCTGATCGCGTTCACCGTCAATCCCTGGTACGCGCTGTGGGTGCTGGGGTTCGTCGTCGTGTACCAGCAGTTCGAGAACTACATGCTCCAGCCGAAGCTGACGTCCCGGACCGTGGACATCCATCCCGCCGTCGCCTTCGGGTCCGTCATCGCCGGGACCGCGCTGCTGGGGGCCGTGGGGGCGCTGATCTCCATCCCCGCCGTCGCGACGCTTCAGGCGTTCCTGGGGGCGTATGTGAAGCGGTACGACGTGACCGATGATCCTCGGGTGTTGGGGCGGCCTCGGCGGGAGGAGGCGCGAGGCGGGGG
>NZ_LIRL01001316.1 GCF_001419795.1 Streptomyces niveiscabiei | reverse complement strand
GCCCCCCGCCGACCGTCGTACCCCCCATACCCGTCATACCCTCGACGGCCACCGCTCCCTGGACGCCCTCACCCGCCGGGAGCGCGAGGTCGCCACCCTGGTCGCCCAGGGCCTGTCCAACCGGGAGATCGCCGAACGCCTCGTCATCTCCAAACGGACCGTGGACGCGCACGTCGAACACATCCTGGCGAAGCTCGGCATCACGTCGAGGACGGAGATCCCGACGACCGTCGGACCCTGAGGACTACGGGTATGACGAGGCAGGTCCACTAGGGGTACGTACGCATACGGCAATCCGCCCCGACCGGCGGCTAGGTGTACGGATCTTCCCGTCCCGGACTGCGCCGGCGCCCTCCGGTACGGGAGTCTGGTCGTGCCGCCCCGGGGACGGGAGGCGCCGGGTCGGACAGGCTGGACCCCCACGGCCACCGTCATGGCATGGCACCCGGCACCGCGCCTCCCCTCGGCGGCGACAAGCGGGGCTGCCCCTGGTCGGCGGGGCAGCCCCACCCCGGCGCCGCCCGACGGGAGCACACCGGCCTCCCGTCCGGCGGCGCCGTACGCCATCCTCCGGAGCGCCCTGCCGTACGGCGGTGATACGGCAGGGGAGTTGGGCAACTCGCCTACTTCTTGCGGAACTTGGCCGTCAGGGTGTGGTGTCGGCCGTCGGTGAAGCTGACGAGGGCCTCGCCGCCGGGGCTGCCCGCGTACGGCTTCCCGTCGAGCAACCACCCTGCGAGGACATGGCCCTTGGCGGGCTTCGCGGTCACGATCGCGGTGTCGCCGGCGGCGTACTTGCCGGGGCGGGACGCCGTGAGCGTGCCGTGGCCGTGCGGGCAGAGTTCGAGGGCGTACTTCTGCCGGGCGAAGACCGCTTCCAGACCCTGGTCCGTCTCGCCGACCCGGACGCCGACGAGCGAGAGGTCACCCGCGTGCGAGCCGCCGCTCAGCTTCCACCCGGCGAAGCTCCAGCCCGCCGAGGGGACGGCCTCGTACAGCAACTCGGTGCCCACGAAGAGGTCTTCGGCGGCGCGGGACTTCTTCGTCGCCCTCGCCCTGACCATCCCGCTGCCGGACTTCTTCGTCGTCACCTTCGCCGTAGGCGTCGCACCCTTCTTGAACACCGCTTGCAGCGTACGGTCGTTGGCGGTCGTGACCGCGAACCGGGTCGCCTTGGACGCCTGTTGCTTGCCGTCGAGCATCCAGTGGTCGAAGACGTACCCCTTGGCGGGGGTCGCCGTGAAGGAGACGGTCGCGCCCTGCGCGTACGGGCCCGGCGTTCCGGGCGTGACCGTGCCGGAGGAGGCCGGGGAGACGGACGTGGTGACGCCGCACAGCGAGTCGTCCGTGACGGCCTTGCGGTACGCCGCGACCGCCTTGCCGTTGGTGCCGAGGACGGCCGCCGAGTCCGCCGAGTCGATCTGCGTCATCGGCTTGCCGAGCACCAACCCCCGGTATTTCTGATGGGAGTTGGAGAACCGGTTGACCCGCCCGCAGGTGCCCTTCGTCGCCGTGCGGCAGCTCGATTCGTACGCCATCAGCGTCGAGAACTCGCCCTTCGCGGGGAAGTAGCCGCTCGCCCCGTTGTCGGGCTGCTTCGGGTCGGTCGTCCAGTCGTGGTTGGAGCCGAGGTTGTGGCCGATCTCGTGGCCGAAGGAGTAACTCGCGATCGCCGACTGGGCGACGACCGTGTACGTCCACTCCGACCAGGACGGCCCCGGCGGCGACGGAATGTACCCGATGCCGCCCGCCGCCGCGCCCCCGGCGATCACGCTGACCTGGTCCGCGCCGTACTTGTCGCGCAGCGCGGGCAGCGTGTCGGCGACCCCGTCACCCTTCTTCGCGAACGCGGCCAGCGAGGCGCTGGACACCGTGTCGTACGCCGCCGGCACGTCGACCGGCGTCGTGAACACCAGCCGCAGCCGGACCTTGATGCCGCTCACCGCGAACGCCTCGTTGGCCAGCGAGACCCCCTTCACGACCTGTGCGCGGATCTGGGCCTCACCGCCCGCCTCGGCCCTGGCCTTCGGGGTGTAGGCGACCAGCGTGTCCACGGTCGCGATGCCCGCGCCGCCCTTGCACTTCGCCCTGGGCGCCTTGCGGGCCCGAACTCCCGGTCCGGGCAAGGGGTTTGCGACACGGGGCGGGACGGCGTGGGGCTCGTGCTCGTCGACCAGGGGCGTCGTCTCGGAGATCAGGACCTTCCCGGGGCCGATCGCGCTGATGTCGAACAGGGCGCCGCCCAGGGCGAACTGGGCGCCCAGGTACTCGTTGCCCGGCTTGGTGTCGCAGCCGCCGGCCAGGGTGACGAGGACCGTCTGGTCGGTGGTGCCGGGGACCTCGCCGTGCCAGACGAGGTTCCCGCCGACCGTCTCGCGGCCGGTCTCCACGGCCTTCACCAGGACGTCGTCGAAGAGCGGGAAACGGACCTCGCGGCCCGGTCGCGGCGGCTCGCAGATCGGCGCGAGGCCGCTGTCCCGGACGGTGCCGGTGCGTTGGCGCACGGTGGTGCCGGGGGTGGAGGGGGT
>NZ_LIRL01001315.1 GCF_001419795.1 Streptomyces niveiscabiei | reverse complement strand
CTCCCCGTCCGCCCCCCGGACGCCCCGCGCCCAGTCCGCCGCGCGCATCGGCTTCTTGCCCTGGGCCTGGACCCACAGCAACTCCACCGCGTACGAGCCCGTCCCGACGTACACGTTGTTCTTCCCCACGGCCAGCTGACCGGGCGCGAGGCCCGTGCGGTCGGGCAGCGGGGCCGCCTGGATCAGCTTGAGGCGCTCGCCGCGGAACGTGGTCCAGGCGCCGGGGGCGGGGGTGCAGCCGCGTACGACGCGGTCGACGCGCAGCGCCGGTGCCTGCCAGTCGACGCGCGCGTCCTCGACGGTGATCTTCGGGGCCAGCGAGATGCCCTCGGCGCTCTGCGGCACCGCCTCCAGGGTGCCGTCCTCGATGCCGTCCATGGTCGCCGCGAGCAGGCCGGCGCCGGCGAACGCGAGGCGGGTCAGGAGGTCGCCGCTCGTGTCGGTGGGCCGGACCGTCTCCGTGACCGTCCCGTACACCGGGCCGGAGTCGAGGCCCTCCTCGATGAGGAACGTGGACGCCCCGGTGATCTCGTCACCGGCCATGATCGAGTGCTGTACGGGGGCGGCTCCCCGCCAGGCCGGCAGCAGGGAGAAGTGCAGGTTGACCCAGCCCCGCGCGGGCACGTCCAGCGCGGCCCTCGGCAGCAGCGCCCCGTACGCGACGACCGGGCAGCAGTCCGGGCCGATCTCCCGCAGCCGCTCCAGGAACTCCGGCTCCCGGGGCCGCCCCGGCTTCAGCACCTCGATCCCCGCCTCCATCGCCCGCTCGGCCACCGGCGACGCGACAAGCCGCCGCCCCCGCCCCGCCGGCGCGTCCGGCCGCGTCACCACAGCCACGACCTCATGCCGCCCCGCCCCGATCAGAGCGTCCAGAGCGGGAACGGCGACCTCGGGGGTACCAGCGAAGACAAGCCTCATGGAAGGGGGGAACCTCTCGGGGGAGATAGGGGAACAGGGAGGACAGGGAAGGAAGACGACCAGCACAGCAGTCTAGAAGCCGTACGGATCTCGTGCCCACGAGGGAAAGCCGCCGACGGCGAGCAGGCCCCACGGGAGAGTCCAGCCTCTCAACCAACTGGAAACGGGCGGTGCGCGGGCGGGGAACGTCCCACGGCGAAGCCGAAGGCGAGCCGGGGGGCGTACGCATATGCCCA
>NZ_LIRL01001314.1 GCF_001419795.1 Streptomyces niveiscabiei | reverse complement strand
TTCCGGGGCGCACGGGGCTGGGTTTCGAGGTTGTCAAGAGTTGCCCTTGAGCTTGTCCGTATATCGGTGCATGAGTCATGTCACTGGGATATGACCTCCGGAGCGGGATGTAGGGCGTCGACAGATCGAGGGATGCGACCTTGCACGGATCTGACTCGTGCGGGGCGCGGTCCGTCGAGTAAAAAGGTTGTCCAACACCCCTCATCCGGGGCTCAAGAGCGCGTGTGCGGCGTGCTCGTCGCGTATCGGTCTGGTCTGGCGTCACCGCCGTGGGCCGTACGCGGTCCCGCCCGCTCCTCAATCAGGGGCGGCCACCCTCAAACATGAACGAGTAAGGGGTACGACACATGGCAGCGGAGATCGTCAATCCTCGCAGCGACAGCACGGGCGACGCGTTCGACCCGGCTTTCGCGCTGCACCGGGGCGGGAAAATGGCTGTTCAGGCCACCGTTCCGATCCGTGACAAGGACGACCTGTCCCTGGCCTACACGCCCGGCGTGGCCCGCGTGTGCACCGCCATCGCCGAGAATCCGGAACTCGTCGACGACTACACGTGGAAGTCGTCCGTCGTCGCCGTCGTCACCGACGGTACGGCCGTCCTGGGGCTCGGCGACATCGGGCCCGAGGCGTCCCTCCCCGTGATGGAGGGCAAGGCCATCCTCTTCAAGCAGTTCGGCGGCGNNTGGCCTGCACGGGCGTCGACGAGATCGTCGAGACCGTCGTGCGGCTCGCGCCCTCCTTCGGCGGCGTCAACCTCGAAGACATCTCGGCGCCGCGGTGCTTCGAGATCGAGCGGCGGCTCCAGGACGCGCTCGACATCCCCGTCTTCCACNNGCCCTGCGCAACGCCGCCCGGCTGAGCGGGCGGGCCGTCGGGGACCTGCGTGCCGTCATCTCCGGCGCCGGTGCCGCGGGCGTCGCCATCGCGAAGATGCTCGTCGAGGCCGGGATCGGGGACGTCGCCGTCGCCGACCGCAAGGGTGTCGTCTCCGCCGACCGGGACGACCTCACGGACGTCAAGCGGAAGCTCGCGGGGTTCACGAACAAGGCGGGGCTGAGTGGGTCCCTCGAGGACGCGCTCGCCGGGGCCGACGTGTTCATCGGGGTGTCCGGGGGGACGGTGGCCGAGTCCGCCGTCGCTTCCATGGCGCCCGGGGCGTTCGTGTTCGCCATGGCCAATCCCAACCCCGAGGTCCACCCCGAGGTCGCGCACAAGTACGCGGCCGTCGTGGCCACGGGGCGGTCCGACTTCCCCAACCAGATC
>NZ_LIRL01001313.1 GCF_001419795.1 Streptomyces niveiscabiei | reverse complement strand
GTCGTAGGTGATGGGGTGGCAGACGGTCTTCCACTGGTCGGGGAGGTCGCCTTTCGTCCAGCCGTTGACGGTGTCCGGCTTGAACCGCTCGACGGGGTCTATGAGGTAGCCGGCTTCCACCAGGCGGTGACCGGCGGAGGCGGCGGGAAACGGGTGGTGTGCGGGGCAGAGTTCGCGGTGGGCGAGGGTGCGGAGGGGAGGCGGTTGTGCGCGCTGTTCGTCCTGGAGGGGGACACGACCATGAGGAACCAGCGGTCGTCGAGGACGTAGGCCAGGGCGCGGTGTTGGGGCGTGGCGGTCATGTTGGTCTTTCCGGGGAGACGAGAAGAGCGGGGTGCTCGGGTCACCAGAGGCTCAGCGGCTTGCCCGCCGTCGCGGCGGTGTGGATGCGGCGGGCGATCTCCGTCTCGGGTTCCTTGAGGGCGAGGCCGGTGCGGATCGCGGCGCCGATGGCGCGGGAACGGCCGGCGGGGCCGCGGAGGTCTGCCAGGGGGCTGGCGGGGTTGCGGCGGCGGGTCAGCCATTCGGCGCGGTTCTCCGCTGGGGTGCCGAGGCGGAGGTGGGCGGGCTGTTGGCAGGAGTGGTTGTCGCAGGTGTGGCAGACGGTGGGGCTGTCGTTGTCCCAGCCCAGGCGGGGGATCACGCCGTGGGCGAGCTGGTAGCCGTAGAGGTGGCCGGGAACGGTGCCCCGCCGGGTCGGGCCGGGGAGGGAGGCCGCGCGGAAGCTGGCGTGGCCCGTGCTGGAGATCGCGCCGAAGAAGAACCAGCAGTCCGTGTCCGACACGGTGCGGTGCACCTTGGCCCAGTACCGGGTTCGTGTCGATGTGTTGGACAGCCAGGCCGACCACTCGACGGCGGGGATGCGTACCGGGGACGGGGTCCCGATCAGCGCGAGCTGCTCGGGACCTTCCTCGGGTGACGCGGCGTGGCTGTGCGTGGTGGAGAGCGGGAAGAGGCCGGGAAGCTGGTCATGCGACATCGCCCTGGGCGTCGTTCAGGGCGGTGGTCTCCACAACTCCGGTTTCCTGTGCGGGATGTTGGGAGGTGGAGTTGCCCGGCCGTGAGCGGCGGGGGCGTGGGCGGCCGGCGCGAGTGCGCAGTGACTCGATGACCTCTTTGGCGCGCGCGGCGGTGACGGCCTTCGCGTCTCGCTCCAGTTCCTCGGCGGGGACACCGAGGAGGTCGGCCACCAGCTCCGAGTCCTGGTCGTACAGGCGCAGGGCCGCCGCAGTCGCCTCGCGGGCGTCGCGGTCTGCCGCTTCTTTGGCAACTGCCGCTTCTACAGCGGCTTTTCGTGTGGTCAGGACGCTCTGAGCGGCCAGCTCGCGGGTCTTCATCTGGAGGGTCTCTACGGCCCGTACTCGTCGCCGTAGCTCTGCCGTTGTTACACCGTCCGGCGATGTCATCTCGGCAACCTGCCTTCTGAATAAGCGAGTTGAGCCTGTGCCAGGGAGGCTGGCGCACTGAGGGTGGCTGCACGGCGCTGGCTGGGGCGGTGGTTCATGGAGGGCACCGTAGGCGTGAGGTCAGGAAGAACTCACATGTCGAGGAGTCTGAGGAAGTGACGCGGTCTGACGAGCAACGGTGAGGTGTTGGAACAGGCCGCCGGCGAGAGCAAGTTCCCTTTGTGTTCGGTCCGTTGACTGCCTGAGTGGGTTGCTGCCGCTCAGAGAGAGTGCCTCCGGCGGGTCCGCTCTCGGAGGGGGAGGGGGCGAGTTGTTCGGCTGGGCCGCCGTCGTGGTC
>NZ_LIRL01001312.1 GCF_001419795.1 Streptomyces niveiscabiei | reverse complement strand
CCGGGACCCCCGACGGCTCCGGCTCCCCCGCCGACTCAGGCTCCCGCTCCCCCGCCGGCTCCTCCAGCTCCGGTGTTTCCCCTGGCTTCGGCAACGCTGTCAACTTCCCAACCTCTTCCGGCAGTTCGCAGGCAACCGGGGCCGGTGGCCCGCAGGGTGCGCGGCAGATCCCCGAGCCCGGCCCCGTGGCCAACCCCGAGCACTCCGAGCTCTTCGACGCCGTGCTCGTCGCCAACGGCGAGTTGTGGCGGCCTCGGCTCCCGGACTGCGGCCTCCCCGCGCCGGGGAGTGGTGTCCGCGTGCTGACCTCGCCCGAGTACCGGGGGCCGGAGACCTTCGCGGGGAAGCGGGTCCTGGTCGTCGGGGGCGGGGTCAGCGGCGCGGACATCGCGGCCGATCTCGCGCCGTACGCCGCGCGGGTGGACTGGTCGGTGCGGCGGCGGCAGCTGTTTCTGCCGCGGGACATCGGCGGGGACTACAACGACGCGCTGTTCTCGTACGCGGGGCGGGTCGCCGTGGAGGAGGTGCCGTACGACCGGTACCTCTCCTGGCTGACGGAGTGGATGCCGGAGTACATGGGGCAGTACCGGGCCACCGGGCTCCTTCCGGGGGACGGGTATCACGGGGCTGTCCACGTCAACGAGAAGATCGTCCCCGCGGTGTACGACGGGGGAGTTACGCCGGTCGCGGCGTTCCGCCGGTTCACCGAGGACGGCGGCGTGGTCCTCGCGGACGACACACTCCAGCGGTACGACGCCGTGGTGCTGTGTCTCGGGTACGAGGCCCCGGACTACGGCTTCCTGCCCGGCCTGCGCCGCGAGGACCTGTACGAGCACCACTTCTGGCGCCACGACCCGACGCTCGCCGTCGTCAACACCCCGGTGGACACGGAGGCGTTCGGCACGGCCTGCCCGTACTTCGAGGCGATCGGCGGCTGGGTGCTGAGCGTCCTCGGCGGCAAGACGACGCTCCCCGGCCCCGAGGAGCGGGCCGCGTGGTGCGCGGACCACATGAACGCCCTCGCGGACCGCCGCTACCTGGACTGCTGGCTGGAGACGATCCGCCTCGGCCTCCTCAGCGGCGCCCTCCCCGACCCGGCGGTGCGCTTCCGCGACTACTGGACCCTGATATCGAGCCAGGTCGACCCGGCCAACCTCCGTCCCGGCACACCGAGTTCGCTACCGGCCGCGCACGACGACCGGTTCGACCTGGACGCCGTACGCCACCGGATCCTGGCCTCGCTGCCGGTCGCGACCCGGCAACGGCTGCTGGCGGAGGGGGAGATCGAGACGGCGGACGTCGAGGCGGCGGCGAGGGTGCCCGAAGGGCGGGCGCTGGAGCCGTGGTTGCCTTACCGGCAGCGGGAGTCGGGAGACGCGGGCGCCGGGGAGGGCCGTGGCGTCGACGGGCCGGCAGGAAGTCGCCCTGCCCGCGCGGACGGTGAAGCGCCGACGGCGAAGACCACCGGCAGCCGCGACGCCGACACCCCGCACCACCCCGTCGGCGAAACACCCACGACCGCCAACTCCCTTACCCCGCAGGGGGAAACACCACCAGCCGCCAACTCCCGCACCCCACACGGCGAAACACCCACCGCCCCCAACT
>NZ_LIRL01001311.1 GCF_001419795.1 Streptomyces niveiscabiei | reverse complement strand
CCATCGCCCCCGGCCCCGGACACCCCCGCAGCACGGCGGCGAGTTCCTCCGGCTGCCCCGGCGCCGCGAGGAACAGTTCCACCAGCCGCGCGGCGACTTCGCGGGCCTCGTCGCGGGGGGCCTGCGCGAAGGAGATCCGTTCGACGCCGGAGCCGCCCACGGCGGACCGGGGCCACTCGGGCACGCACACGAGCCGCAGCCGCGCGTCGGCCTGGGTGTCGAAGCTGGCGTAGGTCAGGGAGGAGTCCCCCAGCCACTCCCCCAGCATCGCGCACACCCCCCAGATGAGCAGCGGCGCGTAGTTGACGTTCTCCAGGTCGTGGACCTCCCGGCGCAGGAAGGTCAGCCGGTGTCCGGGCGTGCGGATGAGCTGGGCGACGGCGACTTCGAGGGGCGTGCGGATGTACGAGACGCAGTCGAGGTAGTCGGGCAGGGCCTGCGCGAACCGGTGGCGTACGGCGTCGGCGGGGACGCGGTCCAGTTCTCCGGACGCGTCGTCGGGCACGCCGAGCCAGTCCCAGTGCGGGTCGGCGAGGGTGATGGAGTCGCGGGCGGTGAGCAGCGCGGGGCTGCCGACGAGGGCGCGGGAGACGGTGGACTCCCGGCCGCGCGCGTCGAGCGTGGGGCGCCGGTGGACGACGACGGCTTCCCCGGTCCCGGGGTCGAGGCAGCGCACGACGCTGGGGCGCCGGCTCCCCGCGCCCTCGACGCGCAGCAACGGCGCGAGCAGCGCCCGGAGTTCCTCGGCGCGCGCTCCCGAGCAGGAGTGCGCGCTGGCGGCGATCCCGGTGACGTACCGGTCGCGGTTGCCCTCCCAGCGGAACAGCAGGAGGTCGGCCTCAGCGGAGTCCGCCACCGGCGACACCCCCAGCGGCCGTCTCCTTCGTGAACATGCCGCACATCGCGAGGAGGGACACCAGAGGCCCCAACACCCGGCGGGAGCGCACCCCTTGGGGGAAGTGGCTGTCGCGCGCGCTGCCTCCGGTCGCGGACGCGAAGTGCAGGGTGCAGCGCAGGGCGCTGTCGAAGGGCCGCAGCCAGCCGGGGTCGGCGTGCCGGCGCAGGAAGGCGTACGCGTCGCGGCTCTCCTCGCGCAGCAGCCGGGGGTCGTAGGAGGAGTCCTGGCCGAGCCAGCGGTCCACCGGGGGTTCGAAGCGCAGGAGGTCGGCCTTGCCGACGACGAGCGCGCAGGGGATGTCGAGGTAGCCGTCGCGCAGCGGGAGCCGGTCGAGGACGGTCTCGAACGCCGGGTCGCTGCCGGTGAGTTCGAGCCCGGCGTCCTTGCGGGGCTCGTCGAGGTGGGGCAGTTTGAGGGCGAGCAGCGGGTCGACGACGAAGACGAGGGCGTCGACGCCGAGGAGGAAGCGCAGCAGGCTGTCGGTGCGCATGAGGTCCTCGCCGCCGAGGTCGAAGAAGGCGACGGGCCGCACCTGCCGGTCGGCGCCGGTGAGCAGGAGCGCTTCGACGAACTCGGCGAACGAGGTCTGCCCGGTGGCCTCCAACTGCCGTCCCTGGCGCAGCCGTACGACGCGTTCGCGGACGAACGCGGCGTGGTCGGCGGGGTTGACGGACTGCCAGCGCACGCCGTAGGGGTCGAGGCCGCCGCCGATGACCTCGGCGACCATCTGGGTGAGGAGGTGACTCTTGCCGCTGCCGGAGGCGCC
>NZ_LIRL01001310.1 GCF_001419795.1 Streptomyces niveiscabiei | reverse complement strand
ATCGGAGACCCCGCCATGCTCGACGAATCACTCCTCGACACGCCGGAGGCCCTCGCCGAGGCCGACCGCCGAGCCCTCCTGCGCGGCGCGGCAGAGGCAGGCGCACGAGTCCGCACGGCAACGAGGCTCACGGCAGAAGCCGGCGTACGGGACCTGAAACCGGACGGCCGCCCCCGAGGCATCCTGATCGCCGGCCCAGGCGCCGCAGCGACCTGCGTGGCCGACCTCCTCGCCACCCTCGCGGGCGCGTCCTGCCCGGTCACCCGCCTCGCCCCCACCGGCGTGGCCCCCGCAGCGGGAGCCCTCCGCTGGGACCTCCCGGGCTGGGCGGGCTCGGTGGACCTCCTCCTGATCGCCACCCCGGACGGCACGGAACCGGGCCTGTCACTCCTCGCGGAACAGGCGTACCGGCGCGGCTGCACGGTCGTAGCGGTCGCCCCCGCCCGCACCCCCCTCGCGGAGGCGACAGGCGCCTCGCACAGCCTGTTCCTGCCCCTGGCGACGGCTCCGTACGACGCGGAGGCGCAACCGCTCACGGCGTCGGCCCCCGGCGTCCTGTGGGCGCTCCTGACGCCCCTCCTGGCCCTCCTGGACCGCATCGGCCTGACCACGGCCCCGCCGGAGACCCTGGAGCAGATCGCCGACCGCCTCGACCACGTCGCGGAACGCTGCGGCCCGGCGGTCGCGACGTACAGCAACCCGGCGAAGACCCTCGCGGGTGAACTCGCGGACGCGCTCCCGGTGATCTGGACGGAGGGCGTCTCCGCTGGCCCGGCGGGCCGCCGCTTCGCCGCCGCCCTGGCCGAACTCGCCGGCCGCCCCGCCCTGGTCGCCGAACTCCCGGAGGCCCTCGCCGCGCACAGCGCCCTCCTCGCGGGCCCGCTGGCGGCCGGCGCCGACCCGGACGACTTCTTCCGCGACCGCGTCGACGACCCGCCCGCGCTGCACGCGCGCGTGGTGCTCCTCCGGGACCGCCCCAGCGGTGGCCTCAGCGCCGCCCCCGCAGCCCGTGACCTGGCCCTCGGCCACGACACGCCGATCAGCGAACTCGACCCCGAAGAGGGCACCGAACTGGAGACCCTGGCCGAGCTGATCGCCATCACGGATTTCGCCGCCGTTTACCTCGCGCTGGCCTCCGGGGCCTGATCCTGTTCCCGGCCCGCACCTTCACGCAAGAGAGAACCGTATGGACCGCCTCGACAACACCGTCCGCCCCTACGCCTGGGGTTCCACCACCGCGATCCCGCACCTCCTCGGCGTGGAGCCGACCGGCGAACCCCAGGCGGAGATGTGGATGGGCGCCCACCCCGGCGCCCCCTCGCGCACCGCGCGCGGGACCCTCGTCGAGGTCATCGACGCGCACCCGCGCGAGGAGCTCGGCGAGGCGGCCACCGCCAAGTTCGGCCCCCGCCTGCCGTTCCTCCTCAAACTCCTCGCGGCCGGCGCCCCCCTCTCCCTCCAGGTGCACCCGAACCTCCAGCAGGCGAAGGAGGGTTACGGCGACGAGGAGGCCCGCGGCGTCCCCGTCGACGCCCCGCACCGCAACTACAAGGACGCCAACCACAAGCCCGAACTCATCTGCGCGCTCACCGAGTTCGACGGCCTGTGCGGCTTCCGCGCCCCCGAGGAGTCCGCCGCCCTCCTGGAGGGCCTCGGCGTCGACTCCCTCAAGCCGTACGCCGACCTCCTGCGCGCGCACCCCGAGGACGCGGCCCTGCGCGAGGTCCTCACGGCCGTCCTGAGCGCCGACCGCGCGGAGATGACCCGCACGGTCACCGAGGCGACCGCCGCCTGCGAACACCTCGGCGGCGCCTACGCGCCGTACGCCGAGATCGCCCGCCACTACCCCGGCGACCCCGGCGTCATCGCCGCGATGCTCCTCAACCACGTACGGCTCCAGCCCGGCGAGGCCCTGTTCCTCGGCGCGGGCATCCCGCACGCGTACCTCAGCGGCCTGGGCGTCGAGATCATGGCCAACTCGGACAACGTCCTGCGCTGCGGGCTGACCCCCAAGCACGTCGACGTCCCCGAACTCCTGCGCGTCGTCCGCTTCGAGGCGACCGGCCCCGGCGTCCTGCGCCCCGAGGCGTCCCCGGACGGCGAGGAGGTCTACGACACCCCGATCGACGAGTTCCGCCTCTCCCGGTACGTCCTGCCCGAGGGCACGTCCGTCCACGACCTCACCCGGGAGGCCCCGCAGATCCTGCTCTGCACGGCCGGAACGGTCCGCGCCGGGGAGCACGACCTCGCGCCGGGGCAGTCCGTGTTCGTCGCCGCCGGCGAGAAGACCCAGGTGAGCGGTGCGGGCACGCTGTTCAGGGCCACCGTGGTCGTCTGATCCGATCATCGGACCGGGGCTGTGGACAACTCCCGCACCACGGCCCCGGGATGCTGTAACAATGGCCCACCGGCAAAGGCCCGGCAAAGCGCTGTACGGAGACGAAGGGATCGGGCGAGCACATGAGCGCGTCAGGCGGCACCAAGGCGATCGTGGCGGCACTCGGCGCCAACCTCGCGATCGCGGTATCGAAGTTCGTGGCGTTCGCCTTCAGCGGCTCCTCGTCCATGCTCGCCGAAGGCGTGCACTCCCTCGCCGACTCCGGCAACCAGGCGCTGCTCCTCGTCGGCGGCAAGAAGGCCCAGCGCGAGGCGACCCCGCAACACCCCTTCGGGTACGGCCGCGAGCGCTACATCTACGCCTTCCTCGTCTCCATCGTGCTCTTCTCCATCGGCGGCATGTTCGCGATCTACGAGGGCTACGAGAAGATCAGGCACCCGCACGAACTGGAGCACTGGTACTGGCCGGTGGGCGTCCTGGTCTTCGCGATCATCGCCGAGAGCTTCTCCTTCCGGACGGCCATCAAGGAGTCCAACGAACTGCGCGGCAAGCTCTCCTGGAAGGAGTTCGTCCGCCGCGCCAAGGCGCCCGAGCTGCCCGTCGTCCTCCTGGAGGACCTCGGCGCCCTCGTCGGCCTGATCCTCGCCCTCGGCGGCGTCGGCCTCGCGCTCGCCACGGGCGACGGCGTCTGGGACGGCATCGGCACGCTCTGCATCGGCATCCTCCTCGTCCTCATCGCCCTCGTCCTCGCCGCCGAGACGAAGTCCCTGCTCCTCGGCGAGTCCGCGGGCCTGGAGGAGGTCAAGAAGATCGAGGCCGCGATCGTCGACGGCGACACGGTGACCCGCGTCATCCACATGCGCACCCTCCACCTCGGCCCCGAGGAACTCCTCGTCGCCGCCAAGGTCGCCGTCCAGCACGACGACACCGCCACCGAGGTCGCCACAGCCATCAACGCCGCCGAGTCCCGCATCCGCGAGGCCGTGCCGATCGCCCGCGTCATCTACCTCGAACCGGACATCTACAGCGAGACAGAGGCCGCCAAGGGATCGGACCCGGAGGCGGCTCCGGGGGGCCCGACGCTCACACCGGCGGACCACTGAGGGGGCTCAGACCCGGGGGCTGCGATAGGACCAGCGGCTGACAGGGCGGCGGGGCCCGGCTCAGGGGCGTCACGCGGGCGCGGGGCGGTTCTCGCTTCTGATGGGCGCGGCACGGCTCCCGCCTCCGCCGCAGGGCGCCCCGACGGGCGCGGTGAGGCTCGCGCCCGGTCTGCCTCCCCGTGTGCCGTGCGCTCGCGCGGCCCCGCCGTCCCTGGCTCGGCCCGGCGCGTGACCCCGTGCCAGGCCGGCGCCCAGCCCCGCCTCCGCCGTGGAGATCCGCCGTACGGTGCCCGGAAGGCCGGCCCCCGGCCCCGCCTCCGCCGCAGGGTGCCCCGA
>NZ_LIRL01000131.1 GCF_001419795.1 Streptomyces niveiscabiei | reverse complement strand
CAGGGCGCGGGGCGGGTGGCGCCGGAGGTGCCGTCGTCCTAGGGGCCGTCTGAGGCGCGGGCGGCCACGTATCAGCGGCAGCCCTGCGACTACCATGCGTCGTACTACCTAGGAGGGACACGCATGGCAGGAGAGCCGCAGGGCGGGTGTCTGTTCTGCAAAGTCGTCGCCGGGCAGATTCCGGCGACGATTGTGCGGGAGACGGAGACCACCGTTGCTTTTCGGGACATCAATCCGCAGGCTCCTACGCATGTGCTCGTGATTCCCAAGGTGCATTACGAGAATGTCGGTGCTCTTGCCGTGGCGGCTCCGGATGTTCTCGCCGATGTTCTGCGGGAGACGCAGGCCGTCGCTGACGAGGAGAAGCTCGGCAGTCATCGGACCGTGTTCAATACGGGGGCCGGTGCCGGGCAGACGGTGTTTCATGTGCACGCGCATGTCCTCGGCGGACGTGGGCTCCAGTGGCCTCCGGGGTGAATCCGCGTGTCGGTGCGTGAGTTGACGGTGCTGGGGACGGCCAGCCAGGTGCCCACCCGGCACCGTAATCACAACGGGTATTTCCTGCGGTGGGACGCCGACGGGATTCTTTTCGATCCCGGCGAGGGTACTCAGCGGCAGATGGTGCGGGCAGGTGTCGCGGCGCACGATCTGAAGAGGATTTGCGTCACCCATTTCCACGGGGATCACTCGCTCGGGCTGGCCGGGGTGATTCAGCGCGTCAATCTCGATCAGGTGCCGCATCCGGTGGTCGCGCATTATCCGCGTTCCGGTCAGCGGTTCTTCGACAGGCTCCGGTATTCCACGGCGTACCGGGAAACCGTCGGTATCACCGAATCCCCGGTCGCGGGCGGCGGCATGCTCACGCTGGCCGAGGGCCCCTCGTACACCCTGGAGGCGCACAGGCTCTCGCACCCGGTCGAGTCGTACGGCTACCGCCTGGTCGAGCCGGACGGCCGCCGCATCCTCCCGGCCCGCCTCGCGGAGCACGGCATCAAGGGCCCGGACGTGGGCCGGATCCAGCGCGAGGGCGCCCTGGGAGACGTCACGCTGGACGACGTCAGCGAGCTGAGGCGCGGACAGCGGTTCGCGTTCGTGATGGACACGCGCCTGTGCGACGGCGTGCACGCCCTCGCGGAGGACTGCGACATGCTGGTCATCGAGTCGACGTTCCTGGACGAGGACGCCCAACTGGCGCAGGACCACGGCCACTTGACGGCGGTCCAGGCGGCGGCGGTCGCGCGGGACGCCGGCGTGCGCCACCTCGTCCTCACCCACTTCAGCCAGCGCTACACCGACCCGGAGGAGTTCGAGCGCCAGGCGAGGTCCGCGGGGTTCGAGGGCGAGCTGACGATCGCCAGGGACCTGATGCGCGTACCGGTTCCGAAACGTCGGTGAAACGGCCGTACGATGCTTGGATGCCCCTCCCCAAAGCTGAACTGCACCTGCACATCGAAGGCACCCTGGAACCGGAGCTGGCGTTCGCGCTGGCCGGCCGCAACGGCGTGACGCTGCCGTACGCGGACACGGAGGCCCTGCGGCGGGCGTACGACTTCGCGGACCTCCAGTCGTTCCTGGACCTGTACTACGCGCTGATGACGGTCCTGCGCACGGAGGAGGACTTCGCGGACCTCGCGGACGCGTACCTCGCACGGGCGGCGGCGCAGGGCGTCCGGCACGCGGAGATCTTCTTCGACCCGCAGGCGCACACCGCGCGCGGCGTCGAACTGGGCACGGTCGTCGAGGGGTTGTGGCGGGCGCTCGGCGAGAGCGAGGCGCGGCACGGCGTCTCCACCCGGCTGATCCTGTGCTTCCTGCGCGACGAGTCCGCCGAGTCGGCGATGGAGACGCTGGAGGCCGCGAAGCCGTACCTCCACCGTATTACGGGTATCGGTCTCGACTCCGCCGAGGTCGGCCACCCTCCGGCGAAGTTCCGCGAGGTGTACGAGGTGGCTGGCTCTCTGGGACTACGCCGGGTGGCGCACGCGGGGGAGGAGGGCCCGGCCGCGTACATCACGGAGGCCCTCGACGTCCTCGGCGTGGAGCGCGTCGACCACGGCCTGCGCTGCGTGGAGGACCCGGCGCTGGTGGAGCGGCTGGTGCGCGAGCGGGTGCCGCTGACGCTGTGCCCCCTGTCCAACGTACGGCTCAAGGCGGTCGGCAGCCTCGCCGAGCATCCGCTGCCCGCGATGCTGGACGCCGGGCTGCTGTGCACGGTCAACTCCGACGACCCCTCCTACTTCGGCGGCTACGCGGGCGACAACTTCGACGCGGTCGCCGCTGAACTCGGCCTGAAGCAGGAGCAGTTGCGCGAGCTGGCCCGCAACTCCTTCGTCGCCTCCTTCCTGGAGGACGACGAGGAGCGACGGGCCGAGTACCTCGCGGAAGTCGACGCTTACGTCTTCTAGGGCCGGTGGATCCTGTCCACCAGGATGTCGATGACGAGCGGCGTGCGCGGGCCGAAGCTCAGCAGGACGCCGTCCTCCATGTCGACGACCCGCTCGTTCATCCCGGCGGGGGTCTGGGCGATGCCGGGCACCTGGAGCAGGCCGCTGAGGCCGCCGACCGAGTCGAGCCCCTTCGTCATCATCAGGATGACGTCGGGGCTCGCCTGCGCGAGCGCCTCGGTGGTGATCGGCGTGAACGGCCGCGCGAACCCGGCGGCCACGCCCGCGTCCCGAGCCCCCGCCGCCTCCAGCAGCGAGTCCGCGCCGGACCCCTTGCCGCCGATCAGGTACACGGCCGCACTGCCCCGCATGTAGAGGAACGCGACCTTCGGCCTGCTGCTCGCCGGCACCCCGGCCCGCGCCTGCGAAAGCTCCTTCCCCATCCGCGAGTTGAGCGCCTTCCCGGCGTCGGGGACGCCGAGTGCCGCCGCGATCCGGGTCGTTCGCGTCGTCACGTCGGCCAGCTTCGTCGCCGGATCGAGGACGACGACGGGAACCCCGGCGTCGCGGATCTGGTCGATCGCCTCCTTGGGGCCCGTGTCGGTGTCGGCGAGCACGACCGTCGGCCTCAGCGACAGCACGCTCTCCGCGCTCACGTCGTGCGCCTTGGTGACCTGCGGAAGCTTCTTCGCCTCCTCGAACGTCGCCGTGATGTCCCGGCCGACGACGTTCTTCCCGAGCCCGAGCGTGAACACGGTCTCCGCGACGCCGCCGTTGAGCGGCAGGATGCGTGAGGCGTCCGCGACGGTCACCCTCCGGCCGTCCGAGGACTCCACCGTGACCGGCAACTCCGGTACGGGGGCGGGGCCTTCGAGCGGTACGACCGTGTTCTCGGCGAGCCGCTCCACCGCTGCGGCGGCCCGTGCGCTCGCGGTCTTCGGCGCTTCCCGCGTCTCGCTCCCGCCGGTCCCGCAGGCCGCCGTCAGCAGCGCGAGGCCCGCTCCCAGGGCGGCCAGTCGTCTCCGCATGGTCTTTCCTCTCCGCGGTGCTTGGCAGTTCCTTGACGCTTAGTTTAGGTTAGGCTTTCCTTAGTTTCGCCTGGTGGGGGTGTTCTCATGACATCGGCAAGTGGCGTACGCGGTCGGGGAGTTGTGTGTTCTCTCGTGGCCGTCGCCCTGTTCGTGACCGCCCCGACGGCCGCTGCGGCGAGCGGTACGGCCACGGGGCCCGAGGGGCAGAGGCTCACCGTGTCCAAGGCGTCCGGGCTGGCCGCGGGGGGTGAGACGGTGACCGTCAGCGGTACCGGCTACAACACGGAGAAGGGCATCTATGTCGCCTTCTGTGTCGACAACGGGCCCGGGAAGACGCCCACGCCCTGTGTCGGTGGTGTCGACATGTCCGGTGAGTCCGGGGCGTCCGTGTGGGTTTCGTCCAATCCCCCTTCCTACGGTGAGGGGTTGGCCAAGCCGTATGGCGGTAGCGGGCATCAGGGGGCGTTCAGCGTTCAGCTCAAGGTGCGGGCGAAGGATGCGAACACCGATTGCGCGGCGGGTGGGGTGACGTGTGCGGTCATTACGCGCAACGACCATACGCGGGGCGGGGATCAGAGCCAGACCGTGCGGATTCCGGTGACGTTCGGGGGGACTTCCGGTG
>NZ_LIRL01001309.1 GCF_001419795.1 Streptomyces niveiscabiei | reverse complement strand
CCCTCGACCTCGCGGCGGCCGGTGGTGACCGGCCGCCGCGAGGTCGAGGGTGTGGACGGTGCCGCCCTCCAGGTAGCGGAGGTTCCGGCCGTGCCAGGCGAGGCCACCGTAGAGGTGCTGGTTGTCGAGGGGGTGGCGGAAGACGGGCGCGTCCGGGTCGGTGAGGCGCCACACGCGCAGTTCGGCGGCGTCAGCGGTGGCGAGGAAGGTTCCGTCGGGGCTGAAAGCGGCGTACCGCACCCCCGGGTCGTCGGCGTCGGCGATACGGCGGCCGGTCCTGGTGTCCCAGACGCGGAGGCCGCCGTCGGTGGCGGCGGCCAGCCGGTCGCCGTCGACGGCGAGGACGTCCCCGTCGCAGACGCGGTCCTGCCGCCAGGCGCCGGGCAGGGCGCGCCCGGTCGCGGTGTCCCACACCTGCGGGGTCCCGCCGGACGGGCAGACGGCCGCGAGCCTGCCGTCCGTGCTCAGCGCGGTGAGCGGTGTCTCCACGGCCGCGCTCGCGAACAGCACGCGCCCGTCGGCCGCCGACCGCAGCCGCACCCGGTCGCCCTCGGTGACGAGGACGGCGCCGCCGTCGCGGGTGAAGCGCAGGTCGGAGACGTCGGCCAGGGGTCCGCCCGCCCAGTGTCCGGTGGCCGGGTTCCACAGGCGTACGCGCTGGTCGTCTCCGGTGACGGCGAGGAGCGGCCCGGCGGCGGTGACCGTGCCCGAGGGGACGCGGCCCGAGCCGGTGGGCCGGTGGTCGGTGACGTCCCAGGTGCGCCAGGTGCGGCCGGCGGCGCTGAGCAGGGTGCGGCCGTCGTCGAGGAGGGCGCGGCTGCGGCTGTCGCCGGGGTCCGGATCGGTGAAGGTGTCGGTCTCCGGCTGGTCGAGGGAGCCGAGCAGGGCGCGGCGGGTCTCCGGGAGCCGGGCGACGCTCCAGGCGGCGGCGCCGAGGAGGAGCGCCGTGCGCGGGTCGGTGGTGCGCAGCGCGTCGGCCACGGCGGCGACCCTGCGGGCCGCGTCCCGGGTCCGCTGGAGCCGGTTCTCGTCCTGCGCGCGGCACACCAGGACGCCCGTCATCACCGCGACCGCGAGGACGGCCGCCAGCGACACCGTCAGCACCCGGTGACGCCGTACGGCCCCGGCGGTGGCCCGGCGCTCGGCCTCGCGGGCGTCGAGGGCGGCGGTGAGGAAGGTCCGCTCGGGGGCGGTGAGCGCGGGGTCGGCGAGGTGGTCGGGGAAGAGTTCCTCGGCGCGGGCCAGCCGGGTGCCCCGGTACAGGACGCCGGGGTCGTGGTCGTGCTCGCGCCAGGTGCGGGCGGCCTCGGCGAGCGCCCGGTGCTGGCGGAGGCGTTCGCGGTCGTCCTCGATCCACCCGTGCAGGCGCGGCCAGCCGCCGATCAGCGCCTCGTGCGCGAGGTGCACCCCGCCCTCGTCGGCGGTCAGCAGACGCGCCCGGGTGAGACGCTCCACCACGGCGGGTACGTCGGGACAGGCCCACTGCGCGAGTTCGGCGCGGGTGAGGGGGCGGCGGGTGTCCGGGGTGCCCTCGCCCGGTACGACCATCCGCTGGAGCAGGTGGCGGGCGGCGCGGGCCTGCGCCGGGGACAGGGCGCCGTACACCTCCTCGGCGGTGGCGACGAGGGCGCCGCCGACGCCGCCGGCCGCCTCGTGCCCGGCGAGGGTCAGGATGCGGCCCTTGCGGCGGCGCCAGGTCTCCAG
>NZ_LIRL01001308.1 GCF_001419795.1 Streptomyces niveiscabiei | reverse complement strand
GTTGTGGGACCAGGGGCGGGTGAGTGTCGTGCGGGGGGCGCACAGTCTCGTGCTGGGCGTGGGGGAGTCCGGCGACCGGCTGCGGAGTTTCGCCGATCTCGCCGACCGGGCCGTGCCCGCCGTGTCCGACGCCTGGGGGACCGGCTGGGCGCGGAAGGTCGTCGTCGTGGTGCCGGCCTCGCTGGAGGGCATGGCCGAGCTGCTGGGGTCGTCCGTCGACTCGTACCGGGGGATCGCGGCCGTCACCACCGGCGAGACCGGGGGGCGTGCGCCCGCCGACCGGATCGTCGTCAACCCGGAGGCGTACGGGATGCTCGGCGAGGTCGGCCGGCAGGTCGTGCTCACGCACGAGACCACCCACGTCGCGACCCGCGCCCACACCAACGCGGCGACCCCCCTGTGGCTGTCCGAGGGGTACGCGGACTGGGTCGGCTACCGGGGGACCGACCGTACGCCGGACCAGGCCGCCCCCGAGCTCCAGAGCGCCGTCGACGAAGGCCACGTTCCCGCCGCGCTGCCCGCCGACTCCGACTTCGGCTTCGGCGGCGACGCCACCCGTCTGGCCCAGGCGTACGAGGGCGGCTGGCTGGCGTGCCGGATGATCGCCGGGCGGTGGGGCGAGGAGAAGCTCGACGCGTTCTACAAGGCCGTCGGGGCCCACGGAAAGCGGGCCGGGGCGGTGGAAGGGGCCCTGGGGAGCGTCCTGGGGGTGACGCTGGAGGAGTTCACGGAGGACTGGCGGACGTACGTGAAGGAACAACTGGCGAGCTGAGCCGCACGCCCCCTGCGCGCCTCCATACGCTCACGCCCCGCCGCCTGCTCCCCCCGGTCCGGCAGACCGGTGGCCTCGTCCTCGTCGATGGCGTTCTACGCGGTACGGCAGGCCGCCGCGATCCACACGGCGTACACCGGTGAGGCGAGGGCGACCGGGCGGGCGGTGAAGGTCGCCGGAGTCGTGGGGTCGTGGCCGCCGGGGTTCGGGCTGCCCGGAATCTGTGCCGCGCTGGCCGTGTCGATGGGCGTGCAGGGGGTGCTGCTGCTCAGGAGGGGACCTTCGCTCGGGTCGGCTGGGCCGGGAGTGGGAGTGGCTTCGGGCGGGGGGAGGTCGAGCGCCACAGGCGGGCGCAGGCCGTGAGGGCGGCGGTGATGAGGAGGCCGTTGCGGATGAGGAGGAGGGCGATGCCGAGGGGGGTGCTCTCGACGACGTCGTCGAAACGGACCGGGAACTCGGCCACCGTCACGCCTGCCGCGAGCAGCGTCAGTGTCGCCGGGAGGCCCATGCGGGTGGCCCGGAAGCAGAGGCAGACGGCCGCCGTACCGATCAGCCAGACCAGGTACTGCGGGCTGATCACCCGGCTGGACAGGGTGAAGAGGAGTACGGCGGTGAAGGCCGCGTCCGCCGGGGTGTGGAGCGAGTAGCGGCGGGCCATGAGGCGCCACAGGAGGAGCCAGCCGAAGGCTACGGACGTGAGGAAGAGGGCGGCCGTGCTCGCCGCTTCGACGCCGGGGCCGGTGAATTCCAGGGAGCCGTAGACGAAGCGGACCTCGCCGGGCCAGCCGAAGTGCCGGGCCGCGTGGAAGACCAGGGCGCCCAGGGACTCGACCTCCGTGCCCCGGTCGCGCTGGGAGGTGATGAAGGAGAAGGCGCCGGGGACGGAGGCGCTCGCGGCGAGGAGGAGGGCGGTGGTGAGGGTCGCCGCCAGCCATGTGCTGCGGCGGGCGACCCCGGCCAGCAGCAGGGCGGGCCACACCTTCAGGAGGGCGCCGAAGCCGATCAGGGCGCCCATCACGCGGGGGCGCCGGGCGCCTGCGACGAGGGCGGCGACCGCGACGGCG
>NZ_LIRL01001307.1 GCF_001419795.1 Streptomyces niveiscabiei | reverse complement strand
TAGTACGGGGGCTCGGCCCGTCGGGGAGTCCGGCGGGCCGTTGTCCTGCGGGGTGTGGGGGAGTCCGGCGGTTTCCGGTGGCTCGTCCGTTCCGTGGTCAGGCGACCGTCATTCCGCCGTCCACCGGCAGGACCGACCCCGTGACGTACTCCGCGTCGATCAGGTACCGGATCGCCGCCGCGACGTCCGCGGGGGCGCCGACGCGGCCCGCCGGGACCGTGTCCGCCGCCGCCTTGAACTGGGCCTGCCTGGCCTCCTCCGGGAGGAAGGACCACCAGGGGGTGTCGACGGCTCCCGGGGAGACCGCGTTGACGCGGACCGGGGCGAGTTCCGTGGCCAGGGGGGAGACGATCCGTTCGATCGCGCCGTTCACCGCGGCCAGCGCGGTCGTGCCGGCCAGGGCCGAGCGGGCCGTCGCCGCCGAGAGGAGGGTGATCGAGCCGGTGACCTCGGCCTGCTGGACCGCGAACAGGTACGGGAACAGCTTGCCCTCGAACGCGGCGCGTACGTCGGTGAGTTGGACGTCGGCGAGGGGGCCGAGGCCCACCGCGCCGGGGCTGAACGCGAGGACCAGGTGGTCGATCGGGCCGGTGCGGGCGAAGAACTCCGCGACCTCGGTCTCGTCGGTGGCGTCCAGCTGTACCGCCGTCGCCGGGAGGTCGCGCGCGGCTTCGAGCCTCGCGGGGTCGCGGCCCGTGACGGTCACCTCGGCGCCGTCCGCCGCGAGTGCCTTCGCCGTGGCGAGGCCGATGCCGGAGGTTCCGCCCATGATCACAACACGCATGACAGTGCACCTTCTTTTCGGGACGTGGCGTCTCGTTTTTATATCGAGACGCTACGTCTTGTAAAGTGGTGGGTATGACGGGTGAACGACGGCCGGGCAGGCCGCGCAGCGCGGAGTCGCGGGGGGCGGTGCTCGCGGCGGCGATGGAAGGGCTGCGGGAGCACGGGTTCGCCGCGCTGACCATCGAGGGGATCGCCGCGCGGGCGGGGGTGGGGAAGCAGACGATCTACCGCTGGTGGCCCTCGAAGGCGGACGTCGTCCTCGACGCGCTTCTCGACCGCGTGGAGGAGCGGATTCCCGTCCCGGACGAAGGGTCGTTGGCGGCGGATCTCGGGGCGTTCCTGGCTGCGACGTTCAGGGAGAGCCATCACCGTCCCGTCCTGGTGGGGTTGATGGCTCAGGCGCTGCTTGATCCGGTCTTCGCGGGGGCTTTTCGGGAGCGGTTCCTGTTCAGCCGGCGGGCGGTGTTGCGGGAACTGCTGGATCGGGCGGTGGGGCGAGGGGAGATCGCGCGGGACGTTGACCCGGAGTTGCTCATCGACACGGTGTACGGGGTGCTGTGGTACCGGATGATGCTGGACCACGCGCCGCTGGACGAGGGGGCGAGCCGGGAGTTGGCGGCGCTGGTGGTGAAGGCGGCGGGGTGAGGCGGGGGTTGGGGGCGTTGGTGGTG
>NZ_LIRL01001306.1 GCF_001419795.1 Streptomyces niveiscabiei | reverse complement strand
GGGAGAAGAGGGCGCGCGACGGGAGGGACCGGCCTCTCGAACGCGGGGCCCCTTACCTCTCGAACACCGTCCGCCCCCCGACCACTGTCCGCAGGCACACCGGCAGGTCCCGGCCCGGGGTGAGGTCCGGCAGGCCCGGGGTTCCCGAGCGGGGGTCCGTCGACCAGCGGGCCACCCGGTCGTCGGGGGCCTGGACGACGAGTTCGTCGGTGTGCCAGACGGCGTAGTCGGCGGGGGCGCCGGGGACCAGGGTGCCCGCGTCGTCGCGGCCCGTCGCGCGCCAGCCGCCCCGCGTGTGGGCGGTGAAGGCGGCGCGCACGGAGACGCGGTGGGCCGGGGTGTGGTGGAAGGCGGCGGCGCGGACGGCGCCCCAGGGGTCGAGGGGGGTGACCGGGGAGTCGGAGCCGAAGGCGAGGGGGACGCCGGCGCGCAGGAGCGCGGCGAAGGGGTTGAGGGTACGGGCCCGCTCGGCGCCGAGGCGCTGCGCGTACATGCCGTCCTCGCCTCCCCACAGGGCGTCGAAGGCGGGCTGGACGGACGCCGTGAGGCCCAGCTCCGCGAACGCGGTGATCGCGTCCGGCGTGAGCATCTCGGCGTGTTCGACCCGGTGCCGGGCGGCGCGGACGCGGGCGAGGCCGAGCTTCTCGGCGGCCGTACGGAACCCCGTGACGACGGCGGTGACGGCGGCGTCGCCGATCGCGTGGAAGCCCGCCTGGAGGCCCGCCTCGGTGCAGGCCACGACGTGCGCGGCGACGGCGCCCGCGTCCAGGTAGGCGAGGCCGGTGCCGGCGTCGTCGGCGTACGGCTGGTGCAGGCAGGCCGTGTGGGAGCCGAGGGCGCCGTCGACGAAGAGGTCGCCGGCGGCGCCGGCCGCGCCGAGCTCGCGGGCCTTGGCGACGTCCTGCTCGGCCCAGTAGCCGACGACACGCGGACCGGCCGACTCCCCGGCGAGCTTCAGCAGGCCCGTGAAGTCGTCCTCGGAGGAGATCTCGGGGCCGGCGCACTCGTGGACGGAGCCGATGCCGAGGGACGCCGCGCGCGCGAGGGCGGTGCGCTGGGCCTCGGCGCGCTGGGCCGGTGTCACGGCCGCGAACGCCGCCGCGCGGACCGCGTGGTGCGCGTCGGCGGTGAGGGGGCCCTCGGGGCGGCCCAGGGGCGTGAGGTCGAGGAGCGCGGTCGTGGCGACGGCCGAGTGGACGTCGATGCGCGACAGGTACAGGGGCCGTCCGCCGGTCGCCTCGTCCAGCTCCGCGCGCGTGGGCGGGCGTCCGCCGGGCCAGCGGGAGGCGTCCCAGCCGTGTCCGAGGAGGACCTTGTCGGCGGGCCGGGCCTCGGCGAACGCCCGTACGCGCGCGAGGGCGTCGGCGAGGGAGGGCGCGTCGGAGAGGTCCAGGCCGGTGAGGGCGAGGCCGGTGGAGGTGGTGTGCACGTGGGCGTCGGTGAACGCCGGGGTGACGAGCCCGCCGTCCAGGTCGACCACCTCGTCGACCCCGTCCGCGAACGCGTCCGCCGCGCCCTCCGAGCCGACCCAGGCGATCTGCCCGCGCTCGACGACCATCGCGGTCGCGAACGGGTCGGCGGGGCTGTGGACCTCTCCTCGGCGGAGCAGGACGGTCTGGGGGTCGGGGGTGCGCTCACTCATGGGGACAGTGTCCCGCCCGGCACTGACAGCGCGGCACGCAGGGGCCGGACACAAGACCCGCAGCCTGTACGACGATCAGCTCATATGCCGACCCGACCCTCTGCCGGCCCGATCCCCTGCCGCCCCGATCCTCAGATCCGCGGCGGCCGGGCCTCGTACGGCGTCGACAGCACCACCGTCGTCCGCGTCGACACCCCCGCCAACGCCCGCAGCCTCCCCAGCAGCTCCTCCAGCTCGTGGGGTGTGGCCACCCGGACCTTGAGGATGTAGTTCTCGTCCCCGGCGACGCTGTGGCACGCCTCGATCTCGGGTACTCCGGAGAGCCGGTCGGCGATGTCGTCGGGCGCGCTGGGGTCGAAGGGTTTGACCGAGATGAAGGCGGTCATGGGCAGCCCGACGGCCTCGGGGTCGACGACGGCCGCGTACCCGCGGATCACGCCCCGCTGCTCCAGCCGCCGCACCCGCTGGTGCACGGCAGACGTGGACAGGCCCGTGGCCTTGCCCAGGTCGGTGTAGCTCATCCGCCCGTCCTTGACGAGCAGCTGCACGATCTGTCGGTCCAGCTCCTCCATGGCGCTGAACCTACAGTGCGCTTGAACTCTTCGTATACCTATACGGCCCAGGTCATAGCCGGTTCGTGATGTACGGGTGGGGCCGCGGGGACCCCTGGGGCGGTGTCCGGGCGACCTGACATCTCCCCGTGGCATGTGACGAAGGCCACACCGCTCGAACGCGCTCCGTGATGCTCCCGTGATTACCGCCGAGACTGACTGGGAAGTGCTTGCTGTGGTCGAGGCCGCAGCGCCTGAACGGCCCCAGCCCGAGGGGGAGAATCCCATGCAGAGTGCCAACCGCCCTGGTCGTACCGCGCCCAAGCGGCTCCAGCCCGTCGTCGAGCTCGTTCCGGAGGGTGTCGATCCGGACGAAGACGGTTACGGGGACGACGAGTTCGACGCGTACGAGGGCGCCGACCTGTTCCGGGTGGTCTGCCCGGACTGCACGCAGCCGATCGCGCTGCTGGCGGACCAGGAGGTGTTGCCGGAGCACGCGCTGTGCGCCTCGCCGTGGAACCCGTTCGGGCTCACGGTCTGCGCGGGCACCGGCCGCGCGGCGGCGGACGCCCGGTCCGCCGACGAGGTGTTCCAGGAGCGGACGCAGGACATCGCGCCGGTGCTGACGCTCCCTCAGGGGCTCGACTGGCGCACCCAGCCGTTCTCGCACGTCGGTGGCCCCGGTTCGCGCCCGGTGCGTCCGGCGCGGCCCGCGCAGGTCCCGGCGGCGGTCCGCCGCGCCGCCTGATTTCACTCCAACGCGCGGCTTTCTCAAGGGAGTTGACGGTTCGTCGACGCCCCGGTTCCGGTACCCGGACCGGGGCACCTCACGAACTGACGCCCGACCGGCGCGCCCGTGACCTCCACACGGCTCGCGGCGTTGCCAAAGTATGACTCCCACATATTCGACACCGGGCCGGCACCGGCAGCGGTTCGTCCCCGCGCCCTTCGAGTTCTTACCGGCCGGTGCGGAGCCACCGCCGGACCCGCCCATCTACCGTGCCCTGATGCGGACTTGGGCCGACCGGGGGCGGACTCTGCCGGGTCACCACGACCCGGAGTGGAGCAGGCTGGCGGCGCCGCAGGTGCGGCCGGGCCAGTTCGGCGGGCTGC
>NZ_LIRL01001305.1 GCF_001419795.1 Streptomyces niveiscabiei | reverse complement strand
GTGCCCGGGCGGGCGACGATGCTGTTCACCGCCGAAGGGCGCCGACTGGAGAACGACCCCGACGCGGACCGGCGCGCGGTGTGGGAAGGGCGGGAATGGCAGGCGGGGGCCTGGTACGCCGTGGGGGAGGGGTTCTGAGCCGGCGTCAGGGCGCTCCGGCGAGCCGGACGGCCGGCGCCTGTGACGCGTGAGGCCGCCGCGCGAACGAAGTCCCCATAGTTCACCCAGAGTTCACCCCGGCTCCGCAAGTCGTTCGGTCCGTAACCTCGTCGCGTTCCGGACCAGCGGCTTACCATGCGCCTACATGAGCGGCACACGGGGGAGGCGCGCTTGTCCGGCGGTATGCGTGAAGGTTTCGCGGAGGCGGGGCGACTGCCGTCCGGCGTACGGCTGTACCGGATCGGCGCGGACGGCACCGTCGTCCTCGCCGACCGCGACGGCGCCCGCGAACTCGGCCCCGACAAGGACCTGTTGAGGTTCATCGACGACGGCCAGTTCGCCCACTACCTCGTCGGCGACGCCAAGACCTCGCCCGAACGACCCTCCAACGCCACCGTCAAACTCGGCATCGTCGGCCCGCGCAGCGCCTTCACCCCGCACGCCCACGGCGGCGAGCACCACGTCCTCAGCCTCGGCTACGCCTCCTGCGGCCTGTACGACGCCGAACGCGACCGCGTCACCGAAGTCCCCCTCGCCCCCGGCGAGTTGATCCGCATCCCCGAGATGATGCCGCACTCCTTCGCCAACCGGAACACCGACCCGCTCACCATCCTCGCCGCGAACACCGGATACGGCATCGACCACGAGGACTACGCGATCACCGCCGACGAGGCCGAACGGCGTCCCGACCCGGAGTTCCGCCAACTCGCCGCCGCCCTGCGGGACATCGAACGCCACCAGGACGTCCACGGCACCGGCGTCACCACCGTCCGCGAACGCCTCGCCGCACGCCTGCGGCGCATCGCACAGGGACTGGAGGGCCGCACATGATCTGCCCGCACTGCCGGCAGTCCCTCCTGCGCAAGGAACGCCCCGGCAACCGGTGCGGCAAATGCGGGCGCCGGTACGCCTTCGACCCCAAGACCGACCCCCTCGAACTCAACGACCTCCGGGTCCTCAGGATCGCGGCGGCCCTCACGAGCGGCGGACAACTCCCCTGCACCACCGGCCAGTTGTGGTACGCCCTCTCCCGTCGCTCGCTGCGCCGGCCCCGGGCCGGGGCGGGGTGCGCGATCCCCCTGGCCGTCCTCGGAGGCGGCGTCGGCATCGTCGGCGTCGGCAGCGGTGTGGGCGCCGCCCAGGTCGTCGGCCTGCTCGCGCTCCTCGTGGCGGCCGGGTTCGGCGTCGCCCACGTCACGGGGGTCGGGCGGGGCAGACCCCGGCTCGAACGGGCGTCGTTCCGCACCGTCTCGCTCGCCGCCTGGCGGGTCGCCCACGGCTCCCTGCCGCCCGGCATCCTCGACGACACCCGCGCCCCGCTGCCGCGCGAAGGGGCGGCGAGCAGGACCGTCGTCCTGTGCCCCGACCGGTCCATCGCCGTCTTCCTGGACGCGGCGGGCCTGGACGTCGTCACCGAACCGTCCGCCCTGCCCCGCCGGGTGCCCGTCCTGGTCCTCCACGACGCCGACGCCGCCGGGGTGCTGTACGCCCACTGGGCCCGCAGCGCCTATCCCGGGCGGATCGTCGTCGACGTAGGGGTGCCGGTGGACGCCGTGTACGGGGTGCGCAAGGCCGTACCCGTCCGGGGGGAGCGGCCGGACGCCGACACCGTCAAGTCCCTCACCGCCACCGGGGAGTTGACCGCCCAGCAGGTCAAGTGGCTGGCGCGGGGGTGGGGGTTCCCGCTCGTGGGGGTGCCGCCGGCGAAGCTGCTGGCCGCCGTGACGCGGGCGCGCGAACAGGTCGAGGCGCGGCGGGAGGCCGCCGCCGTCGGCTTCCTGACCTGGCCCGAGACTCCGCGCACCGGACCCGGAGGGCCCGGATGACCTGCCCCGCCGCTGAGAAAGACGGGAACTGACATGCCGAGGCCACTGCTGAGCCGCGCGATCACCGTGGCCGCGCGCCGGGCCGCCGCCCCCGGGAACCTGCGCTTCACGGAACGCCAGCTGTACTACGAGACCTGCCGGGTACTGCGCCCGAACCCGGCCCCGCTGCGCCGCGTCCCCCACAGCC
>NZ_LIRL01001304.1 GCF_001419795.1 Streptomyces niveiscabiei | reverse complement strand
CGGAGGGACAGAGGGATGCGGGGACAGGGGGGCGGGGCGTGGAGGGCTTCCCGGCTTCCCGGCTTTCCGTGTCAGGCGCCCGTTCCTCAAGCCGTTCGGTGGGATTCCTCCGCGTCGTAGGTCTCCCGGGCCGCGTGGACCTCGTCCATGTGGGTTTCCGCCCAGTCCTTCACGGCCGTGAGGAGGTGGGCGAGGCTGTGGCCCAGGGGGGTCAGTTCGTAGTCGACCCGGACCGGGACCGAGGGGGTCAGGTCGCGGGTGAGGATGCCGTCCCGTTCGAGGGCGCGGAGCGTCTGCGTGAGCATTTTGGGGCTGACGCCGGCGAGTTTGCGGGCGAGGTCGCTGTAGCGGAGGGAGCCGGGGGCGAGGGCGCAGACGACGAGGCTGGCCCATTTGTCGCTGAGGCGGGCCAGGAGCTGGTTGGTGGGGCAGCCCTTGATGAACGCGTCGTACTCGACGCGGGCCTGGGCTCGGCGTTGGGCCGCTGTCGTGGTCGCCATGGCTCACCTTTCGGGTAGGTACGCACTCCTGGGTAACTACTTCCCCTCGGATAGTAGCTGTTCCTAGGGTCGTGGCAGCGGGTCGGGGAGGTTCTCCGACTGGCCCTAGACACAAGGGAGTTGCTGTCATGCGTGCTGTCGTGGTCCGGGAGTTCGGTGGTCCGGACGTCGTGGAGGTCGTCGAGACGGAGGTGCCCGAGCCGGGTGCGCGGGAGGTGCGGATCAGGGTGGGTGCCGCCGCGCTGAACCCCGTCGACGTCGCCGTGCGGAGCGGGGTGTTCGGGGGTGCCGGGAAGCAGGTGGGGCTCGGGTGGGACGTCGCCGGAGTCGTGGACGCGGCTGGGGTCGCGAGTGTGTGGGCGCCGGGGGATCGGGTCGTGGCCCTCGATCACGGGATCTCCGAACCGTTGGGTGCGCAGGCGGAGTTCGTGGTCGTGCCCGTGGACGCGGTTGCTGTTGCGCCGGTCGGGGTCGATGAAGTGGCCGCGTCTACCTTGCCGTTGAACGGGCTGACCGCTCTCCAGGGCCTGGACGCGCTGGAGTTGAG
>NZ_LIRL01001303.1 GCF_001419795.1 Streptomyces niveiscabiei | reverse complement strand
ACCGGCGCCGTCGACCTCGCCGGCCGCACCCTGACCATCGACGGCAGACGCATGGAACTCGCCTCGGGCTTCGACAACTCACCTACGTTCAAAGGCCCGTTGACGGTCGGTGGAAAGCCCGGCACCAAGACCGTGACCGTCACCAACACCACCGACGGCACCCGCTACAACGCGGTCATCGCCTTCGCGGTCGAACTCGTCGACGCCGACGGGCGACCCGTCTACATCGGCGCGTCCGACTCGTACAACACGGAAGGCATCGGTACGTACGAAAAAGCAGGCGGCTGGCTCGCGTTGAACGAGTCCGACGCCAAGTGGTTCCACGGGGAAGCAGAGTTGGGAGAGGTCCTCGCCGTGGAGCGTTGAGGCTTTGCCTTCACGGCTCATCCAATGCAACGCATGTGGATGCAGTTTGTTGCGTTGAGCTTCCATTCATTGCAACGATTTATCTACTCTGAGCTGCAATGATGCTAATTCATTGCAATAAGACAGTTGCCTGATCTTCTAACGCAACGTAGCTTTTCCGAAACGAGAAACACGAACCTTCGGAAAAGGAGACCCACATGTCGGCCCTCGCCTCCTTCCTGCGGTTCGTGGTCCTCGGTGGTGGTGTCGGGGTCCTGTGCTCCTTCGCGGTGCCGCAGCTGGCCGTGGTCGTCCCCTGGGCGGTCGCGAACGCGGTCGTCACCGCCGCCTCCACCCTGCTGTGCACCGAACTCCACGCGCGCCTCACCTTCCGCAAGGGGCGTGGAGCCGGATGGCGGGAGCACTGGCAGTCGGCCGGCTCGGCCGTCGCCGCCTATCTGGCGACCGGCGCCGCGATGTTCGTCCTGCACCTGACGCACCCCGCCTCCGGCGCGCTGACCGAACAGGCCGTCTACCTCGGGGCCTCCGGCCTGGCCGGCCTGGGCCGCTTCGTCGTCCTGCGCCTCTACGTGTTCGCGGCGGACCGCGGTCCCCGCCCGGACTCCCGCATCACGCAGGGGAGTTGGCGGTCCTCTGGTCAGCCGTCGCGGGCGATCCGCGCGCAGAGGTCGTCCACCGTCCCCCGCGCCAGGTGCACGGCCTTGCGCCCGGCGGCGTCGATGTCCAGCGTGTACACCCCGTCGACGACGTACAGGCCGCGCGGCAGGTTCCCCTCACCGACGCCCACCAGCACCGGGCCGCGCACCTCCCACAACTGGCCGCCGTCGTCCCGGAGTTCGACGAGCGCCGTGCCGCTCACGTCGGCGTCGTAGAAGGAACCGGTCTCGGTGTTCGTGAGCCGGACGACCAACTTGCCCCGGTAGACCATGCGTTGGGCGGTGCCGTCGGGCCGGGTCGCCAGCACGCGGCGCACCACCTCGTCGACGACGGGCTCGCCGTGCACGGGGAAGCCGCACCGCACCCCGGCGGCGACGTCCCACGGCGCGGACGGCGCCGGCTCCCAACCGGTGTCCGCGTGCGCGGCCGGCGCCCCCAGCAGGGCGGCGGCAAGTACCAACGGCGCGAGTGCGGTTCGTCGCATGACTCTCCTCGTGTCGGACGGTCTGTCGTACCC
>NZ_LIRL01001302.1 GCF_001419795.1 Streptomyces niveiscabiei | reverse complement strand
GGGTTCGGAGGCGGTGCCCTCGTTGGTGACGGTGATCAGGAGGCGGGAGCGCTTGTAGGCGAGGCGGATCTCGGCGCCGTGGCCGTGCCCGTGCTTGGTGACGTTGGTCAGCGCCTCCTGGATGATCCGGTACGCGGTGAGGTCGACGCCGGGCAGGAGGGGCTGACCAACGTCACCAAGCACGGGCACGGCCACGGCGCCGAGATCCGCCTCGCCTACAAGCGCTCCCGCCTCCTGATCACCGTCACCAACGAGGGCACCGCCTCCGAACCCCCCACCCCGGGCGGCTTCGGCCTCATGGGGATGCGCGAACGCGCCCACTCCGTCGGCGGTGACCTCCACGCCGGGCCCCGCCCCGAGGGCGGCTTCCAGGTGACCACGGCCCTCCCCCTGCACCACCGCAGCCACCCCGAAGACGAGGCACCCCTGTGACGATCCGTGTCCTGCTCGCCGACGACCAGGCCCTCCTGCGCGGCACCTTCCGCCTGCTCATCGACTCCTGCGACGACATGGAGGTCGTCGGGGAGGCCGCCAACGGGCGCGAGGCCGTACGGCTGACCCGGGAGCTGCGGCCCGACGTGGTCCTGATGGACATCCGCATGCCGGGCGCGGACGGACTCGCCGCCACGGCCGAGATCTGCGCCGACGACGAGCTGTGCGGGACCCGGGTGCTGGTGCTGACCATGTTCGAGACCGAGGAGTACGTCGCCCAGGCGCTCAAGGTCGGGGCCAGCGGGTTCCTCGGGAAGTACGTCACCACCGACGTCCTGCTCAACGGCATCCGAGTCGTCGCCTCCGGGGAGGCGCTGCTGTCGCCGGGGGCCACCCGGGCGCTGATCACCCGGTTCCTCACCTCCCCCGCCGCGCCCGGCAACCTCCTCGCCGCCCCCGAGAAACTCGCCGAACTGACGCCCAGGGAACGCGAGGTCACCGTGTTCGCGGCCGAGGGCAAGTCCAACGACGAGATCGCCGGGGAGCTGACGCTGAGCGTGCTGACCGTGCGCACGCACATCCATCGCGCCATGACCAAGCTCGGCGCCCGCGACCGGGCCCAGCTCGTCGTCATCGCGTACCAGACCGGGCTCGTGCGTCCCTCCCCGCACGGGTTCTGACGTACCGCGTTCGTAGTACGCGGGTGACGGCCGTGGTACGACGGCGCGGGCGGGGCCGTCGATGAGCCTGGGCGGGGCGGCGGGCTTCCGAGGCAACGGTGTACGGGGCCGGCCGCGGCGGTCCTCCGTGTAGTCCTCGGGTAGGAGGCGGGGACTACCGAAGTACCACGGTTTCGGTAGGGCATTCCACGGTTTCAGCAGGTCAAAGAGGGAACGACGGTACGACGCCAAAGGGCTTCTTCCCAAGGAGGCTTGAGACGAACCCGAGATTCTGGAGTACCGCCTTGGCCACCTTCCTGCACCGACTGGGCCGCCTGGCCTTCCGACGACGCTGGTACGTCGTCCTGATCTGGGCCGCCGTCGTCGCCCTCGTGGGCCTCGGCGCCATGAAGGCCCCCGGCACCACCGACGAAGAGTTCTCGATGCCCGGCATCGAGTCCCAGAAGGCCTTCGACCTCATGGAGCAGCGCTTCCCGGGCGCGGCGGCCGACGGCGCCACCGCACGGGTCGTGTTCGTCGCCCCCGACGGGCAGAAGGTCACCGCCACCGAGAACAAGAACGCCATCGAAGAGGCCGTCGGCTCGCTCAAGGACGGCTCTCAAGTCGCCGGGGTCGCCGACCCGTTCACCGCGAAGGCGGTCAGCGAGGACGGGTCCACCGCGTACGCCGTCGTCACCTACAAGGTGACCGCGAACGAGGTCTCCGACGCCAGTCACCACGCTCTCGACAAGGCCATCGACCAGGCCCGCGACGCCGGGCTCACCGTCGAGGCGGGCGGTACGGCGATGGAGGCGGGGGCCGGGCCCGGCCCCCGCCTC
>NZ_LIRL01001301.1 GCF_001419795.1 Streptomyces niveiscabiei | reverse complement strand
GGGCGGGGACTTGGGCGGGGAGGGCTCCGACGTCCTGGGGGGAGAGTTCGGGTACGAGGGCGCCGATCCCACGGAGGACGAGGAGCTGTGCGTACGCCGCGGCAGGGGTGAGGGCGCGGCGGTGGGCGTAGGCCGCGAGACCTCGGGGGCGCAGGGGGCGCCAGACGGGGGTGCCGAGCGTGTGGTCGGGGTTGTCCAAGTGGGCGAGCAGCGCGGGCACCATGGCTCTGTCGGGCCGGAAGTCGCCCAGGTGAACGGGGAGTTCGGGGATCGCGAACCCGTAGCCGTCGGCGTACCGCGCTGCCGACGACCACACCTCTCCCAGCGTCTCGTTGAGGTGTTCCGCCGCGTTGAACAGGACGGCCGAGGTCGTCTCGTAGGCGGGGTAGTCCTCCTCCTGGAGGGACGCCTCCTTGCCGGAGAGGATGTAGCGGTCGTGGAGCGGCAGGCCGTCCCAGTCGACGACGAGGGAGACCACCGGAACGCTGACGCCCGCGTTCTGGAGATCCGCCGCCGCGCGGAACAGGTCCTCGACATCGGCGGTCCTGCGCACGGCGAGGGAGAGATCCTCGACGGTCACACCGTCCTCCAGGTCCCTGCCGAGGAACGCCAGCCCTCGGACCAGGCGGGCCGTATCGGTCGAGGGGCGTGTGCAGCCGGCCCCGGTGCCGGGTGCGTAACGGCGCTCGTAGCGCAGGCGGAGTCCCTCGGCGACCGGCGCGAGCGCTTCCTCGGCCGACGCGAGGTCGGTGTCCAGCGTGTCGGCGTAGTCCACGGTCGCCGCCCACAGCAGCAGACCGTCGCGGACGAAGATGCCCATCAAGTCCCGGAGGTCCTCGTCCAGGAGGCTCCAGGAACGGATCTCGTCCTCCGGCGGAACCGGCCAGCCCAGCCAGGAGAATGCGGTTAGCGCACGGTGCACCTCCAGCATTCCCACCCCCGCTTCATCGGCGACCTCTTCGAGCTCCAGAGGGGTGGTGGGCAGCTCCAGGAAGGTCCGGTCGGACGAGGTACGGAACAGGAGTTGAAGGTCGCTGTTCGTGCACACGTGATCCCGGTGGTGTTCCGGAACCTGCGGCAGGGGGGCGGGGAGAAGCGGCTGCAAGGGGGCGAGTCTGCGGACCAACTCGCCCAGGGAAACGGAGGATCGGGCCGAGAGCACGACCAGGGAACCCCAATGGGAGGTCCCGTCGCCTCGATGCACCAGGCCCAAGGTGCCGGAGCCCGGAGCGAAGTTCTTGAGGAACGCGTCGTTCTCCGGAACGTGACTCACGACGTCGCCCGTCCAGGGCAGGGGAGCATAGGACGGGTGGACGACGCGCAGGCTCCGCAGCCGGCGTTGCACCGCTTCCGGGCTCGTCTCCTGTACCGCGGACCGGTGCAGGACGTGATGCCAGCGGGCAGGAACGTGCTGAACGAGTTCCGCGTCCCCCGGAACGGGAACCGGATGACCGGCAAGGCTGGTCGGCAACGCCATCTCCTGACCCCGCCGTGACATCCCGAAGACCTGGGCACGCCACGGCAGGTACGTCTCGTGAGCCGCTCGCGTGTTCGGGTTGTCCACCAGGGTCTCGTCCTGCGAGAACCACCCCACCTGGTCCAAGGACACCGGCTCACCCTCCGCCCTCTCGACCGCCACCCCCTTGCCCCGCCACTCCGAGTCCAGCACCCGCGCCGCCGCCGGACTCCGCTTGTCCATCTGCCACGTCCACCGGAGCGACGGAAGCGAGGAGGCGGCCAGAGCCTCCGCCCCGCGCCGCCACAGGGACTCCACCCACCCGGTGTCGTACCCCTGCAACTCCTTCCGGCTGACACTGAGTTGCCCGGCGTGTGCCCCGTTCAGATCGACCACGTACCCGAACGGCTCCCGGTCGGTGGCGATCCCGTCGCACAGGATGGCCCCACCCCCGTCGACCCACCACAACGTCCCCGGCACAGCCTCCACGGCCTGCCTCTTATACAAATC
>NZ_LIRL01001300.1 GCF_001419795.1 Streptomyces niveiscabiei | reverse complement strand
ACCGCGCCCGCAGCCCCGGCGGCGTACAGAGGCTCCCGTGCTCCCGAACCGCCCGCCACCCTCTGTTCCCCCGCCGGTTCCCTCCGTGGGCCCGGTGGCCGGTTCGCCCGGGTCAGTCTGTGCGCGGGCACCGGCACTCCGATCATGGCGGTCTCCGCTCCCGCGACCTGTCGCCGCCCCGGCGTCCGGCCCGTGTGTCTCACCTCCGGCACCTGGACCGCCACCCGGGACGGTGTGCCGGTCGCCTCGGGGACGCTGCCCGGTTCGACCCCGTACCCCGGGCCCGGCACCTACGACGTGACGGCGACGGTCACGGTCCGTTCCGCGCCGGCCGGGGTCGATCTCACGGGCACCGTCCGCGCGAGGCTCACCTTCACCGCGCCCGCCCCGAAGCCGACGCACCGGATCGAGGTGGACCGGCGGACGCTCGCCCCGAACGCGGTGACGACCCTGACGTACACGGTCTCCCGGGACAGCGAACTCGGCGACGGCAGCGGGCGGTTCGGGGTGATCGGCGTGGCGGGGACGACGCTCACCACGGCCGACCCCCGCTGTGTGAACCCCCTGGTCGGCCGCTACCCGGAGCAGACGCGTACTGCGTACGCCCTGGACTGCGCGCTGACCGACCTCCAGCCCGGCCGTCCGTCCACGGTGGTCGTCGAAGCCGCCGTCGGGGACAGTTGCACGGCGGTCGTCTCGAAGCTGGGGTACTGGATGCCGCGCGGCCAGGCCCTCTACACGGGAGGCATGCTGGAGGGCCCGGCTGTGGGGTGTGCCGCTAGTTCACGGTGATCGCGGAGACCGGGCAGGCGCGGGCCGCCTCACGGATCAGGGGGTCGTCGAGGTGGTCCGCGTGGTCGTCGACCAGGGCGGAGAAGCCGTCGTCGTCCTGGGTGAAGACCTTGGGCGCGGTGAGGGCGCACTGTCCGGCGCCGATGCAGACGTCCGTGTCGATGTCGATGTGCATGTCCGGAGCCTCCTACCAGGTCACGGGGAGTTCCAGCATCCCCTGGATCGTGTCGCCGGCCTTGAAGGGGATCGTGTCGGCGGGGGCCGCGAGGCGCAGGCCGGGGAGCCGGGTGAGGAGGGCGTGCAGGGCGATCTCCAGTTCGGCGCGGGCGAGGTTCTGGCCGAGGCACTGGTGGATGCCGAAGCCGAAGGAGACGTGGTGGCGGGCGGGCCGGTGGAAGTCGAGGGCGTCGGGGTCGTCGT
>NZ_LIRL01000130.1 GCF_001419795.1 Streptomyces niveiscabiei | reverse complement strand
CCCCCCTGAGTCCCGCTCACACTCCCCGTAGAAGCCGCGCTGATCCCCAACGAGGAGAACCGGTTCAGGAAGTTGTACCCGACCACCATGCTGAAGGCGGAGTTGTCGGTCGTCCCGTCCACATAGGGCCGGTCCTTCGCCGGCACCAACGTCACCGCCACCATCCACGACACCGACACAGCGGCCATCACCACCCCGGCCACCCCGAGGTGAACCACCCTCCGCCGCAAGGGAATCGGCGCCGACACCAGATACACGAGCGCCAGCGCGGGCAGCACCGCCCACGCCTCCAGCATCTTGCTCTGGAACCCGACCCCGACCCACACCCCCGCGACGACCAGCGTCCGCGCACGCCCGTCCCGCGCGGCCCGCTGCGTCGCCTCGGCCGCGAGCAGCACGCACAGCGTGAACGCCGGGTCCTCGACGGCCGTACGGAACAGCCCGACCGAGACCGGCGTCAGCAGGAAGGCCGTGCAGGCGACGAGCGCCGCGTTCGCGCCGGCCCAGCGGGAGACGAGCCGGTGCAGCACCAACACGCTCACCATGCCCTCGATCACCTGAGGGAGGACCAGCGCCCACGGATGGAATCCGAAGACGCGTGCGGACAGCGCCTGCGGCCAGAGGAATCCGGGGAGTTTGTCGAGCGTGATCGAATTCCCGGGGTCGAAAGAGCCGTAGAAGAACGCTTTCCAGTTCTCCGACATGCTGCGCGCGGCGTCCGCGTAGAACGCGTGGTACGAGCTGTGGTCGATTCCCCACGTGTAGAGCACGGCGGCGAGCGCGAGGAGGCCCAGCAGCGCCGGTCGTGCGTATGCGGGCTGGTCGGAGGGGGAGCGCCAGGGGGCACGCCGCAGGGGCGCGGTCGGCGCGGGGACTGTCGTAGCCATGCACAGCAGTGTTCGCCAAGCCCCGCGCGGACCTTCCCGATTCGGCCCCCTCCAAGAGAATTCTCATCGTCTGAAGGACGGCACTTTAATTACGGGGGACGCTTTTCAACCTGTGCGGGGAATTTCATTGCCTGCCGATCGACTGGACCAGACACAGGATTCGCACAGCCGTAAAGGGCGTGTCGCCCGGTTCGGGCGGTCGTTGTCCCGGCATGAAGATCCGTGCCCTCTGTGCCACAGTCGCCGCGACCGCCGGCGCCCTCGCGTTCGTGCTGGGAACAGCCTCGCCGTCGTCCGCGCTGCCGAGCGACTACTGCTACGGCGCCCCGGACGGCCTCTACTCCTACCCCTCAGTCGTGCAGCTCTACGTCGAGTGCAGAGCGGGGGTGGCCGTGGTTCAATCCTGCCCGTCGGGCCTGAACTTCAACGCGCACGGCCGATACTGCGACTGGCCCGCCAGCGCCGACCCGGGCTATCAGCTCTTCCCGCCCAACTACCGGCCCTAAGCCTTGCCTGCGGCGCGCACGAGCCGCCCTAGCACACGCGCGTCGCTCAGCACGGCGGCGTCGAACTCCCTGGACCCCGTACGGACGGCGCTCAGTACGGCGTCCAGGAACAGCGCCATGCTGTCGGCGGGCGGCACCCGCAGCACCCGCTCCCCCTCACCGTCCCGCACCGAGACCGCCGTCTCCGGCCCCGGCGGCATCGAGAAGGGCCGCTCGACGTCAACTGCCGCCCGCGCGCTGAGCAGTTGGAGCGAGTTCCGGTAGACGGTGGTGAACCCGAAGTGCCCGACGACGGTCCGCCCGCCCGGGTACTGCCCGAGCACGCTGTACGAGGACATGGCCCCGTCCCCCGTCACGACGCTCAGCCCCTCCGGCTCCAGCCCCCACAACACCCGCCCCAGAGAGGCGAGATAGGGCCCGGTGTCGAGCAGCGCCCCGCCGCCGCGTACGGCATCGTGCCGGAAGTCCCCCGCCGGCACGGGCGGCGTGAAGACGGCCACCGCCTTGGTCGCGTCCGCCGCGAACTCCCGGACGACGGAGAACACCGGGTGGAACGCGTAACAGGTCGCCTCGGCCAGCACGAGCGACGACCGCCGCGCCAGCTCCACCAACTCCGGCACCCCGCAAGGATCGTGGAGCGCGGGTTTGTCGACGACGACGTGCCAGCCCCGCTCCAGCGCCTCCCGTACGGCATCGGCGTGCTCGGCGTTGACGAGCGACACGTACGCCAGCCCCGGCGGGCACTCGGCGAGGGCCTTGCGCCAATCCCCGTACAGCGAGCGCGACTTGGGCAGCCCGGCCACGTCGTCCGGTGTCGCGTGGCGGCTGGCGATGTCGACGGCCGTGATGCCCGGCAGGTTCGCGGCGGCGGGCAGCACCCTGCGCCGGGCGAACGCGGAGAGGCCGATGAGCAGGAGGTCCATCGTCAGCCCCGTCCGTACACGCGCTCGGCGACGGCCAGCTTGGCGGCACGCAGTTCCGCCAGCCGATCTCCGCTGAAACCACCGGAGTTGGGCGGCGGGGGGATCTCGGGCGCGCGCACCAGCCCCCACCCGGACCCGGCGTCGAGAAGCGACTGATGCTTGGTCCCGTAGTACCCGTCCCCCACGACCAGCCCCACCCCGTACGCACCTGCGGCAGCCGCCACGAGATGCGGATGGAACCGCGTCCCGAGCCAGCGCTGACCGGCCCGCGCGGGCAGCCCGTTCGCGAGGACGTCGTCAAGCCCGTACCGGCGCACCCCGGGCACCTCCTTCTCGACGGCGTCCAGCACGTCCCGGTCCTTCTCCGGCGAGCACTCCAGCAGCCCGACGTCCGTGGCACCCCAGGCCCGCAGTACCTCGGCGACGTAACGGGCCGTGTCCTCGGGCGAGTTGTCGGCCAGCAGGGACTGGACGCTCACCATGACCTCCGGCACCTCCCCTTCCGTGCGCAGGAGTTGGGGCCCGAGGCCGAGGAACACGTCGTCGCAGTAGGAGTCGTGGGGTGCGAGTCCCGCGAACTCGGCGGAGGCCGCGTCCCGTACGTCGACGACGTCGAAGCGGTCGAGGAACGACCGGGTCAGCCCGGTCTCGTCGGCCGGCGGCCACAGCCCCTGCCCGGTCGCCGCCGTCCGCGCCCCGCTCGCCTGCGCGACGGTCACGATGCCCGCCGGGAGCCCGGCGAAGTACGGCCAGATCGCGTTGAGATAGCCGCCGCCCGCGAGGTGGATCACCTGGGCCCCGTACAGATCCGTGAGGCCCGGGTCCCGTACCGCGTCCGTCACCCACGCGCAGACGACGGCCGGATCGGTCTCGGGCCACAGGCGCAGGCACAGGTTCCACAGCGTGTTCGTGAAGCGGGCGCGGGGGTGGATGCCGGCGAGGTGGGCGGCGGCGGTCCCGGGGTAGAGGCAGTCGACGACGACGTCCGTGCCGGGGGCGGTCTCGGCGAGGTGGCGCAGCCAGGTCGCGGCGATGACCTCGTCGCCGTAGTTGGGGATGCCCGCCGGGCAGACGAGGTAGTGGGCGCCGGTCATGAGGCGCGGTGCATCGCGGTCAGCTCCTCCAGGCGGGGCACGCAGGCCGTCGGCGGCGGGTCGGCGGTCAGATCGTCGTACAGCAGCTCGGCGCCCTCGCGGAAGCCGGGTTCTTCGAGGACGCGCACGAGCGCCTTGCGCAGGGCCTCGCCGTCGAGCCCGGCCAGGTCGAGGGCGAGCCCGGCGCCGTACGC
>NZ_LIRL01000013.1 GCF_001419795.1 Streptomyces niveiscabiei | reverse complement strand
GACGCCCACGGACACGGTCCGCCGCCTGGAGGACGCCGGCACGGGCAAGCTGACCGCGACCGCGGGGAGCGCCTTCGCGCAGCGGATCGGCACCCGCGCGGAGACCGCCGACGGCAAGGCCGTCGCCAAGGTCCGCGTCCGCTTCCTGATCGTCGGCGACACGGACACCACGTTCACCGGCGGCGAGAAGCTCGCGACGGCCACGACCGACGCGAAGGGCGTCGCCACGGCGCCCGCGCTCCAGGCGGGCGAGAAGACCGGCTCGTTCATCGTCCGCGCGCTGGTCATCGGCCGTACGGTCGACCCGGTCGACTACGCGGCGAGCGTCGACGCCCGCTCCGCCGACCTGATCTCGAACCTCCTGAACGGCCTGCTGACCACCGTCGCGGGCGGCGAGTTCACCGACCAGGTCCAGGTCAAGGCCACGCGGAAGGGCGCCGCCGCCGGGAAGGTCGCCGCGACCGCCACCCTGGTCGCCGCCCCCGGCGACACCGCGGCCAACGACAAGGGCCCGTACTTCAAGGGCGCCGACGGCAAGCCCGTGCGCACGCTGACCGGCCTGACGACGGACCTGCTCGGCGTCCTGAAGCTGCCCAAGCTGTACGCGGACGACAACGCCGGGACGTTCCTGCTGAAGATCACGACGACCGGGGGCGCGAGCCTCACCGTCGAACTGACGGTCACGGCGGTGCCGACGGCCACGCCCGACCCGGAGCCCGAACCGAGCGGTTCGCCCTCTGCGAGCCCCTCGCCGAGCGGATCGACCGAAGCCTCACCCTCGGCCTCCTAGGCCCGCACAGGCCCGTACAGCAGCCTCGGCGCCCCCCTCCCGGTCTTCAGGACGGAGGCGCCGAGGCTGTTCTCATCTCGGCCGCCCGTTGCTACGGTGCCGGCACCTGACACACCGTCAGGTTCGTCGGGTCCGTCAGGTCCGGGAGGTCCGTATGCGCGCCCTCATCGCCGCCGCGGCCGGTCTGGCCGTCGCCCTCGCCCTCGTCCTGACGATCAGCGCCGTCGGCGCGCCCACCGGCAGGACGTCGCCGAAACCGCTGCTGACGACCGTGCCCGCGCACCCGTGAGGAGGGCGCGATGCGCCGCAGAGCCGCCCTGATCCTGCTCGCCCTCGCCGTCTTCTTCGCGTCCCTCGCGCCCCTGCTGCGCTGGTACGCCTTCCCCCGGCTCGCCAAGATCCCCGCGAACACCTACCAGGCGACCGTCCTGGAGGCCCGCAACGCGACCCTCCTCGACTACGGCACCCTGCGCGCGCGTACGGTCCCCAAAGTCACCATCGTCCAGACCCTCAAGGGCAACGTCGAGGAGTCCGAGCGCGTCGAGAAGACCGCCGGCAAGGACGTCGTCGTCTGGGACGGCCTCTCCTACGTCGTCGGCCCCGACGGCAAGATGGTCTCCAAGGTCCCCGAGCGGTACATCTTCGACGCGCACACGCAGGCGCCCGTCCACGCCGACGGCGAGATGGTCGACGGCGACCCCGTCACCCGCCGGGGCATCGAGTTCAAGTGGCCCTTCCTCGTGGAGAAACGGGACTACGAGTACTTCGACGCGCAGACCCGTACGTCGGCCCCGATCCACTACAAGGGCACCCGCACGTTCCGCGGCCTGACGGTCTACTACTTCGAGCAGACCGTCCCCTGGACGCAGGTCCCCATGCCGAAGACGATGCCGGTCGCCGGGATCACCCCCGAGACCATCGCCTCCACCGGCACGACCCGCTGGTACACCACCGTCCGCAAGTTCTGGGTCGAACCGCTCACCGGGGCACCCGTCAACGGCGAGGAGGTCCACAAGGAGGAGCTGCGCGGAGGGACGCTCCTGGGCGGGCGCGAGAAGGTCACCGCGTTCGCCGGGGACGTCAAGATGCGCGAGGACTACATCGAGCACACGGTCGACCTCGTGAAGAGTAACCGCACGCTCGTGCTGCTCATGACGTCGTACCTGCCCTGGGGGTTCGCCGGACTGGGACTCTCCCTGCTGGCCCTCGCGCTCCTCCTGGAGGCCAGGGGAAGGCGCCCGATCACCCCGCGCGCGGAGCCGTCGCCCGAGCCGGTCAGTGTGTGAGCCGGTCAGTGTGTGAGCCGGTCAGTGTGTGAGCCGGTCGGCGCCCGAGCCGGTCAGCGTCTGAACCGGTCGGTGTCTGAGCCGGTCGGCGTCCGAGGCGTTCAGCGTCTGAGGCGGGCGTTCGTGTGGCGGGTCGGTTCGGCCGTCGCCGGGTCCTCGGGCCACGGGTGCTTGGGGTACCGGCCGCGCAACTCCGCGCGTACGCCCCGGTAGCCGTCCCGCCAGAACGACGCGAGATCCGCCGTGACGGCGACCGGCCGCCCCGCCGGGGACAGCAGATGGACCACCACCGGCACACCGGCCACCCGGGGCGACTCCTGGAGCCCGAACATCTCCTGCAACTTCACGGCCAGCACAGGCCGTTCGGGATCCCCGTAGTCGACGCGGACACTCGACCCGCTGGGTACGACGATCCGCTCCGGCGCCAGCGCGTCCAGCTTCCCGGCCTCCCCGGACGCCCACGGCAGCAGCCGCCCCAGCGCGTTCCCGGCATCGATCCGCGCGAGGTCCTTGCGCTGCCGGGCCCTCCCCAGCTCCGGCTCCAGCCACTCGTCCACGCGCGCGTGCAGTGCCTCGTCGGAGACGTCCGGCCAGGGCTCCCCGACCCGCGCGCGCAGAAACGCGAGCCGCTGCCGCAGGCCCGCCCCCGCGTCGGACCACCGCAACACGCCGAACCCTTCCTGCCGCAGGCCCTCCAGGAGGGCGGCACGTACGAGCCCGGCGTCGGCGTTCTTCAGGGGCCGCACCGCCAGCTCGACGGCCCCCAGCCGCTCCACCCGCCGCGCGACGACGTCCCCGCCGGCCCACCGGACCTCCTCCCGCTCGTCGAGCAGCGCGCCCGCCGCCCACCGCGCGGTGTCCTCGTCGACGACCGCCGCGAGCTGCACGCGCGCGTGCCCCTTCCCGACGGGGCGGTCGGCCACGGCGATCGCCAGCCAGGGGGACGGCCGGAGGGGAGAGCCCTCGCGGAGTTCCGCGCGGGTGCCGGAGAGCATGAGGTAGGTGCCGCCGTCGAGTCTGGCGAGACGTTCGGGGAAGGCGAGGGCGGCGATCAGGGCCGGGGCGCGGGTGTCGTCGGCAGTGGGTGCCGTACCGGTGCCGGGCGTCCCGGAGGCGACCCCGCGCAGGCGCCGTACCTCCGTCCGCCAGCGCGCGCTGTACGCGTCGCCCCCGCGCCGGGCGGCCCGCAGTGCGGCGGTGAGGTCGTCGCCGTACTCGCGGGGGGCCTCTTCGCTCAGGAGGGCCACCGCCTCGGCTGCCGGGTGGGCGCCCAGGGCTGTGGTGCCGTCCAGGAGGGCACGGCCCAGGCGGGGGTGCAGGCCCAGGCGGGACAGGTGGATGCCGCGTTCGGTGGCCCGGCCTGTGGGGTCGACCGCGCCGATCGCCGTGAGGAGGCCGCGGGCCGCCGCCATCGCGCCCGGCGGTGGCGGGTCGAGGAGTGCCAGCGAAGTGGCCTCAGGATCGCCCCAGCAGGCCGCCTGGAGGGCGAACGCGGCGAGGTCGGCCACTTTGATCTCGGGCGCGGGAAAACGCGGCAGACGGGCGTTCTCGGCCTCCGGCCAGCAGCGGTAGACGGTGCCGGGCGCCTCACGGCCCGCCCGGCCGGCCCGCTGCCGTGCCGACGCCTGGGACGCCCGTACGGTCGCCAGCGCGCTCAGCCCGCGTGCGTGGTCGACCCGAGGCTCACGCGCCAGCCCGGAGTCCACGACCACGCGCACCCCGGGAACCGTGAGCGACGACTCCGCGACGGACGTCGCGAGGACGACCCTGCGCCGCGTACCGGGTGAGAGCACCGCGTCCTGCACGGCGGCCGGCGCGCGCCCGTGCACCTGGAGGACCTCGACGTCCCCGCCCAGCTGCCCCGCGACCCGCGCGATCTCGCCCACGCCGGGCAGGAAGCACAGCACGTCGCCTGCCCGCTCGGCGAGCGCCCGCCGCACCACCGACGCGACGTGCGCGAGCAGCGCCGGATCGACCCACGTGCCGTGCGGCGGCCGTACCCCGCGCGCGGGCGGCGCCCACACGGTCTCGACCGGGTACGACACCCCCCGCGCCTCCACCACGGGTGCCCCGCCCAGCAGTTCGGCCCACCCCTGGGCGTCCGTCGTCGCGGACGCCGCCACGAGCCGCAACTCCGGCCGCAGCGCCTCCCGCACGTCCCACAGGAACGCGGCGGCGGTGTCCGCGTCCAGATGCCGCTCATGGCACTCGTCCAGCACGACGACGTCGACCCCGGCCAGCTCCTGGTCCCGCTGGAGCCGTTGCAGCAGCACCCCGGTCGTCACCACCTCGACCCGCGTACGCCGCCCGACGACCCGTTCCCCGCGCACGGTGTACCCGACGCGTTCCCCGGCCTCCTCGCCGAGCAGCCACGCCATCCGCCGGGCGGCGGCCCGCGCGGCGATCCGCCGGGGCTCGGCGACGACGACCGTGCGCGCGGGCCCCTCCCCGAGCAGCCCCGCCAGCGCCAGCGGCACGAGCGTCGTCTTCCCCGTCCCCGGGGGCGCCACGAGAACGGCCGTCCCGCGCGCGTCCAGGGCGTCACCGAGCGCGGGCAGCGCGCTGCGGACGGGGAGGGCGTCGAGGGCGTCGTAGCGGATCACGGGACCCAGTGTCGGCCACGCGCGCGGACGCCCCCTTCACGTCACCTCAGTCGCGCTCGCACGTGAAGATCGCCGTCCCCGGGATCAAGGTGCCCCGCAGTGGCGACCAGCCGCCCCACTCGGACGTGTTCCAGGCCGGCCACTCCGGCTCGGTGAGGTCGACGAGGCGGAAGCCGGACGTGACGATGTCGCGGACGCGGTCGCCCAGGGTGCGGTGGTGCTCGACGTAGACGGCGCTGCCCTCGGCGTCCTGCTCGACGTACGGGGTGCGGTCGAAGTAGGAGGCGGAGACCGTCAGGCCCTCGGGGCCGGGTTCGTCGGGGAAGGCCCAGCGGATCGGGTGGGTGACCGAGAAGACGAACCGGCCGCCCGGGCGCAGGACGCGGCGTACCTCGCGCAGGACCTGGGCGGGGTCGGCGACGAACGGCAGGGCGCCGTACGCGGAGCACGCGAGGTCGAAGGAGCCGTCCGCGAAGGGTAGGACGCCCGCGTCGGCGCAGACGAGGGGGACGGAGCCGCCGATGCGCAGGGAGTGCTGGAGCTGGCGGTGGGAGATGTCGAGGGCGACGGGCCGGGCGCCCTGCGCGGCGAGCCACCGCGAGCACTGGGCGGCGCCCGCGCCGATCTCCAGGACCGCGAGGCCCGCCAGCTTCTCGGCGGGGCCCAGGAGTTCGGCCTCCACCTCGTCGAGCCCCTCGGGGCCCCACACGAAGCGGTCGTCGCCGAGGAACGTGCCGTGCTCGACCTGGTACTCGTCCGCGTTGCGGTCCCACCAGCCCCGGTTCGCGCGGGCGCTCTCCGTGACGCCCGCTGCACGCCGGGTGGCCTCGGAGTCGGATTCGGGGTCGTGGTCCACGGCGGACATCGTTGGCTCTTGGATGATCGGCTCCCTCGTCGTACTCTTCCGTCACCCTTTTTCGGGGACAGGCGCCCGCGCGGGTGTCACGGAAGGGGTCTCACGGGCCTGCGTTGGCCTCCAGAGACGCTTCTTGTGCCGGGTATGCGGCGATCCGCCCCGGGTGTGCGCCTTCGCGCATTGACCCCGTCCGGCTGCCCCCGTATGCTACAAGTTGCGCTGCGGGCCTGCGCTCCTCAGACGTAGCAGGCTGCGCTCGCATCTGTTGTAGTCCCCTCGGTTTTCGAGGCGTTGCCGGGTCTCCCGGTGTGCCGTCTCTTTGGCTGTCCGGCTTCTTCAGAGCGATACGGGCTCCCGGCGTAGCAGTACCTACGACTTTCTGTCCGTAACCGGAGCCCTTTCCCACATGACGAGCAGCACCGAGACCACCGCCACCACCCCGCAGGTTGCGGTCAACGACATCGGTAACGAGGAAGCCTTCCTCGCCGCGATCGACGAGACGATCAAGTACTTCAACGACGGCGACATCGTCGACGGCGTCATCGTGAAGGTCGACCGGGACGAGGTCCTGCTCGACATCGGTTACAAGACCGAAGGCGTCATCCCGAGCCGCGAACTCTCCATCAAGCACGACGTCGACCCGAACGAGGTCGTCGCCGTCGGTGACGAGATCGAGGCCCTGGTTCTCCAGAAGGAGGACAAGGAAGGCCGTCTGATCCTGTCCAAGAAGCGCGCGCAGTACGAGCGCGCCTGGGGCACGATCGAGAAGATCAAGGAAGAAGACGGCATCGTCACCGGTACCGTCATCGAGGTCGTCAAGGGTGGTCTCATCCTCGACATCGGCCTCCGTGGCTTCCTCCCGGCCTCCCTCGTCGAGATGCGTCGTGTCCGCGACCTCCAGCCGTACGTCGGCAAGGAGCTCGAGGCCAAGATCATCGAGCTGGACAAGAACCGCAACAACGTGGTCCTGTCCCGCCGTGCCTGGCTGGAGCAGACCCAGTCCGAGGTCCGCCAGACGTTCCTCACGACCCTCCAGAAGGGCCAGGTCCGCTCCGGCGTCGTCTCCTCGATCGTCAACTTCGGTGCCTTCGTGGACCTGGGCGGCGTCGACGGTCTCGTCCACGTCTCCGAGCTGTCCTGGAAGCACATCGACCACCCCTCCGAGGTCGTCGAGGTCGGCCAGGAGGTCACGGTCGAGGTCCTGGACGTCGACATGGACCGCGAGCGCGTCTCCCTGTCGCTGAAGGCGACCCAGGAAGACCCGTGGCAGCAGTTCGCGCGCACGCACCAGATCGGTCAGGTCGTGCCCGGCAAGGTCACGAAGCTCGTTCCGTTCGGTGCGTTCGTCCGCGTCGACGAGGGCATCGAGGGCCTGGTCCACATCTCCGAGCTGGCCGAGCGCCACGTGGAGATCCCGGAGCAGGTCGTCCAGGTCAACGACGAGATCTTCGTCAAGGTCATCGACATCGACCTGGAGCGTCGCCGGATCTCGCTGTCCCTCAAGCAGGCCAACGAGTCCTTCGGCGCCGACCCGGCCTCGGTCGAGTTCGACCCGACCCTGTACGGCATGGCCGCGTCCTACGACGACCAGGGCAACTACATCTACCCCGAGGGCTTCGACCCCGAGACCAACGACTGGCTCGAGGGCTTCGAGGCTCAGCGCGAGGTGTGGGAGAACCAGTACGCCGAGGCGCAGTCCCGCTTCGAGCAGCACCAGCAGCAGGTCATCAAGAGCCGCGAGGCCGACGCCGCTGCCGCTGCCGAGGGCGGCGACGCCGCGGGTGCGGCTCCGGCCGCGGGCGGTGGCTCGTACTCCTCCGAGGGCGCGGACACGTCCGGCGCGCTCGCCTCGGACGAGGCGCTGGCCGCCCTGCGCGAGAAGCTGGCGGGCGGCCAGAGCTGACCGCTCACCGCACGACCGGCGCTCACTGAGCGGTAGTTGACGACTGAAGGGCCGTACCTTTCGAGGTGCGGCCCTTCAGTCGTCCCCGGCCTCTCCGAAACCCACCGGACACAGCGGCAACCACCGTGCCGTAACTGGATGTTGAGACGCTTCCCGGCAGTTGTTCATGATCGGGAAGGGGCTCAGTCATGGCACGGACGCGTGACCGGCGGACGTTCTTGCGGGACGTGGGGATCACCGGCGGAGCGGGAGCGCTCTTCGCCACCATGGGGGCGCTGGGACTCGCCCCCACCGCGCGCGCCGAGGAGTACCGGCCGCCCAGGGGCGGGGACCTGAGCACCACCGGACGCCGCCCGGCCAAGGTGGTCGTGATCGGCGGCGGGATCGCCGGACTGACCGTCGCCTACGAACTCGGCAGAGCCGGCTACGACTGCACGGTCCTGGAGGCGAGAGCACGCACGGGCGGCCGGAACTTCACCGTCCGCGGCGGGGACCGGACGACCGACCTGTACGGCCACACGCAGACCGCGCGGTTCGCCGACGGGCAGTACCTGAACGCGGGACCCGCGCGGATACCCCAGTGGATGGTGACCCTGGACTACTGCCGCGAACTCGGCGTCCCCGTCGAGGTGTTCACCAACGCCAACGCGGACGCCTACCTCTACAACGAGTCCGCCGGCATGACCGCGCCGGTCCGCCACCGCACCGCCAAGGCCGACGTCTACGGGTACGTCTCCGAACTGCTCGCCAAGGCCACCGACCAGGGAGCGCTGGACGAGCGGCTGACCGGCACCGACCAGGAACGGCTGGTCGAGTTCCTCAAGGACTGGGGGGAACTCGGCGACCGGCTGACGTACGAGGGCGGGGAGCGGCGCGGATACGCGACCGTCCCGGCCGCCGCCGGGACACCCGGAGTGCCGCTGGGGAACGTGCCGAGCGCCTCGGAGGTGTTCGCGAGCGGTGTCGGCCGGTACTTCTCCTTCGAGTTCGGCTTCGACCAGGCGATGCTGATGTTCCAGCCGGTCGGCGGGATGGACCGGATACCGCTGGCGCTCACCCGCGCGGTGGGGGCCCACCGCGTGCGGACGGGAGCGGTCGTGTCGCGGATCACCGACACCGGCCGGGGCGTCACCGTCACCTACACCCAGGCGGGCCGCACGAAGGCCGTCGACGCCGACTACGCCGTCGCCGCGCTCCCGCCCAACATCCTCGCCAAAGTGCCGCACAACCTCGGCTCCGCGGTGCAGTCCGCGCTGGAGGCGATCACCCCGTCGTCGGCCGGGAAGATCGGCCTGGAGTACCGGTCGCGGTGGTGGGAACTGGACCACCGGATCTACGGCGGGATCACCGAGACCGACCAGGACGTCGTGCACATCTGGCATCCGTCGTACGGGTTCGGCGGCGAGCGCGGCGTCCTGGTCGGCTACTACAACTACGGTGCGAACGCCGACGCGTACGCGCGCCTGCGGCCCGAGGAGCGCGAACGGCGCGCGGTGGCCGCGGGGGTGAAGATCTACGGCGAGAAGTACCGGAGCGAACTCGTCTCGTCGTTCTCGCACCACTGGCGTCAGACGCCCCATCTGGAGGCCGCCTGGCACACCACCCCCGGGGGACCCGACGACGTCCGCTACAAACCGCTGAACGAGCCCACGGGCCGGGTCTGGTTCGCCGGCGACTGGCTCAGCCACACGGACGCCTGGCAGCACGGCGCGTTCACCTCCGCGCGCAGGGCGGTGACCTCGCTCCACGCGCGCGTGCTCGTGTCCTGAGGGGATTCACCCGACCGAGGGTGCGGGGACCGGGAATGTCCGAGCCCTCCTGGACGTTGTGCGATACGAACACGAGGAGGAGCGGTCCAAGTGCTTGATCCGCAGGGTTTGTACGCATGGGAGCCGAAAGGGCTGGCGGTCGTCGACATGGCGCTCGCCCAGGAGTCGGCCGGACTTGTCATGCTCTACCACTTCGACGGATACATCGACGCCGGCGACACCGGCGACCAGATCGTGGAGGGCCTCCTCGACGGGCTGCCCAACCAGGTGGTGGCCCGCTTCGACCACGACCGGCTCGTCGACTACCGCGCGCGGCGCCCGCTGCTCACGTTCAAGCGCGACCGCTGGCAGGACTACGAGGAGCCGTCGATCGACGTCCGCCTCGTGCAGGACGCCACTGGCGCGCCCTTCCTCCTGCTGTCCGGGCCCGAGCCGGACGTCGAGTGGGAGCGGTTCGCGGCGGCCGTCAAGCAGATCGTGGAGCGGCTCGGCGTACGCCTGTCGGTGACGTTCCACGGCATCCCCATGGGCGTCCCGCACACCCGCCCCGTCGGCCTCACCCCGCACGGCAACCGTACGGACCTGGTCCCCGGCCACCGCAGCCCCTTCGACGAGGCGCAGGTGCCCGGCAGCGCCGAGGCGCTCGTCGAGTACCGCCTCATGGAGGCCGGCCACGACGTCCTCGGCGTCGCCGCGCACGTCCCGCACTACATCGCCCGCTCCGCCTACCCGGACGCCTCCCTCACCGTCCTGGAGGCCATCACCGCCGCCACCGGCCTTGTCCTGCCCGCCCTCGCGCACACCCTGCGCACGGAGGCCCACCGCACCCAGACCGAGATCGACCGCCAGATCCGCGAGGGCGACGAGGAACTCACGTCCCTCGTGGAGGGCCTTGAGCACCAGTACGACGCCGTCGCGGGCGCCGAGACCCGCGGCAACATGCTCGCGGAACCCGTCGACATCCCCTCGGCGGACGAGATCGGCAGGGAGTTCGAGAAGTTCCTCGCGGAGCGGGAGGGGGAGGGCTGAGACCCGCTCCTGCCGGGCGGGCCGGNNCCGGCCCGCCCGGCAGGAGCGCGGGTGTTGCGGGGCGCGGGTGTGTGTTTCGGGGTGCGGGGCTGGACCTGCGGCGGCAGCGGCTCGCAGGCGCGCGGGTGTTCAGGGTGCGGGGGTTGACTGGCAGCGGCTCGCGCGCGGGCGGGTGTTCGCCGGTTCTCTACGGCTGCCTGCGGCTGGTCGTCGCCACAGCCACGCGCGGGCGGACGTCCGGGCGGCGGCGTGGCGCGCGGTGCTGGTGAGGGCGCCGCAGCCTCGCGCGCGCGGGCAGGCGTGGGCCGGGAGTTCGAGTCCACGGTGAACCGGCGCCGCAGCCTCGCGCGCACGCGTTCGTCCGTTGGCCCGGGGCGCGTACGGATGCGACCGGGCCCCCGTCGGTCCGCACTCCCCGGCCGAGGCCCGATGTCAGTGGCGGGATCTAAGCTGTCAGCATGCTGACAGTGGGGCTGACCGGCGGCATCGGGGCCGGTAAGAGCGAGGTTTCGCGGTTGCTGGTCGAGGCCGGGGCCGTGCTGGTCGACGCGGACCGGATCGCGCGGGAGGTGGTCGCGCCGGGGACGGATGGGCTCGCGGCGGTCGTGGAGGCGTTCGGAGCGGGGGTGTTGGGGGAGGACGGCGCGCTGGACCGCCCGAAGCTCGGGGCGATCGTGTTCGCCGACCCCGAGAAGCTGGCCCTGCTCAACTCGATCGTCCACCCCCTGGTCGGCGCCCGGTCCCGGGAGCTGGAGGCGGCGGCTCCGGCGGACGCGGTCGTCGTGCACGACGTACCCCTCCTCGCCGAGAACGGGCTCGCCTCGCTGTACGACCTCGTGATCGTGGTCGACGTCGCGCCCGAGACGCAGCTCGACCGGCTCGTGCGGCTGCGCGGGATGACCGAGGACGACGCCCGCGCGAGGATGGCCGCGCAGGCCACGCGGGAGAAGCGCCGGGCGATCGCCGACATCGTGATCGACAACGACGTACCGCTGGCGGAGCTGGAGCGGCGCGTGCGCGAGGTGTGGGACGAACTGGTGCGCAGGGCCCGGGGGGAGGGGTGAAAGCGCAGGTCCTGGCGGTGCGCGCGGCCGGGTGTGGCCGCGTCGTAGGAATAGCGGGCCCCGTGCGGGGCGTTGAACGCTGTCAGTGAGGGAAGGACCTTTCCGTGCCCGAAACCAGCGGTTCGACCGGACGTTCTCCGGAGACGCATGTCATCGACTTCCGCGCCGCCGAGCAGTTGCTCGCCGCGCGGGACCCGCGGGGCGCGGTGAAGCTGCTCGACGGGGTCATCGCCGCGCACCCCGAGAACACCGCCGCCCGCCTCCTGCGCGCGCGTGCCTTCTTCGCGGCGGCGCAACTGCGCCCGGCGGAGCTGGAGTTCACGATCGTCCTGGAGCGCGAGCCGGACAACGCGTTCGCCCACTTCGCGCTCGCGCGCACGTACGAGCGGCAGGGCCGCGACGACCAGGCGAAGCGCCACTTCCGGCTGGCCGCGGCGCTGGACCCGAACCCGGAGTACCTGAAGGCCGCGCGGTTCGACGCGCAGGGCTGACGACCGCGACCGGCGCCCGCGCGAGAGGGTCCGCGTACGGAACTCAGTGCTCCGGCGGCCGGTACGGCGGCACGTCGCGGCCCGGCTGCCAGTGCGGGCCCTGCCGGATGTGCCGCAGGATCAGCGTCAGGTCGATCATGATCACCAGCCACAGCGCACCGCAGGCCGCGGCCCAGCCGGGGCGGCCCGCCAGCGCGAACGCGGCCGTACCGAAGACGGCCCAGGCCAGACCCCACAGGCTCAGCCACAGTCGCATCCGCAGCGCACTGCGCGCGGTCGTCGGCTCACTGCCCGTACGCATCGGGATCACTACTCCTTCCTGAAACGTACTCTTCGGTGGAGACGTTCTCCAGAGGTGCCGGTTCTTCCGGAGCTACAGGGGGTGTGTTCGTGGAACTCAGGGACGGTGTGTCCGTGCTCGCCGACACCGACGGGCTGGTGGAGGCGCTGCTCGATCTCGGGGTGTCGCACCAGGACATCGAGGAACCGGTCCGGCTGAGCCGCCAGGTCCTCGGCGACGACCTCGCCCGCGAGGCCCTGGAGCGCGGGGCCGCGGAACTCGTCCGGGACATGGGGACGGTGACCGGCGGCGTGGACCTGCCCCGGTACCCCGGCGCGTCCCGGGCCGTCGCCCGGTGGTTCCCGCTGTACGTCTTCGTCGCCGCGCTGCCCTTCGTGCGCGCGTACCACCGGGAGCGCGGGATCTCTGGTGACGTCAGCCGGCGGACCCTCGCCGACGTCGGGCGCGGGGTCGCCGTCCACCGGCGGTGGCACGGGACCGGGGGGATCATGACCGCGCGGTGGCTCTCCCTCCATCTGCGCGGGGAGCTGTACCAGCTGGGGCGGTTGCAGTTCCAGCGGGGGGTCGTTCCCGAGGTGCTGAGGGAGTCCGTCGCCGCCGCCGGATTCTCCGCCGGGGAGCCCGCGCTCGGGCTGCACATCCCCGACTTCATGGGCCCGCTCAGCCCCGAGTCCTGCGACCGGTCCCTCGCGCGCGCCCGCGAGTTCTTCGCCGCGCACTTCCCCGAGGAGCCGTACCGGATCGCCACGTGCGGGTCCTGGCTGCTCGACCCCCAGCTGAAGCGGTACCTGCCGGCCGACTCCAACATCGTCCGCTTCCAGGAGCGGTTCCACGTCCACCCGCTGGAGGAGGAGCACGACATGACGCCCGTGCGCTTCGTGTTCGGGTCCACGCAGGTGGAGCTGGCGGAGCTGCCCCGGCGGACCGTCGTGGAGCGGGCCGTGGTGGAGCATCTGGAGGGGGGCGGGCACTGGTACGGCGG
>NZ_LIRL01001299.1 GCF_001419795.1 Streptomyces niveiscabiei | reverse complement strand
CCTTCCAGCCCGCCCGTCCTCCTCCTACGCCAGCAGCCCTTCCAGCCCGCCCGTCCTCCTCGCGTACTCCTCCAGCTCGTCCAGCGCCGCTGTCGCCGCCTTCGCCGCCTCCGGGTCGCCGGCCCGCAGGCCGCTCTCCTCGAACTCGTCCTCGTCGAGGCGGCGGATGTCCGTGCCGGAGGCGTTGTGCCAGAGGTCCAGGTCGAGGTCCTCCACCGTGAGGGTGCGGTCCGTGCGGACCGCGGGGCGGGTGATGTCGCAGTACCAGCCCTTGAGGGCGCCGGTGGAGGCGCGGACCTCCTTGATGGCGTACCAGCGGTCGCGCCAGTAGTGCTCGGTGAAGACGTCGCCGGGTTCGAAGCGGACGAAGCCGAAGTCGCGGGTGCCGGTGCCGGCCCAGGGGGCGCGGACGGTGATGTGGGTGCCGTCGTCGGAGAGGAGGGTCGCGGGGTAGCGGATCTTCGTGCGGCCCGCTTTCACCAGGACCACTTCCAGGGACGGGTCAGACGAGGTCGCGGACATGGCGTATCTCCGTCGCGCTGATCTCGTACCCGAAGCCCTTGTTGATCGCGAGCATGGGGGTGTTGTCCGAGTCGTTGCTGGTGAAGGCGACCGTGCAGCCGGCCTCGCGGGCGCGGTACAGGGAGGCGGCCTTGGCGAGTTTCGCGAGGCCGCGGCCCCGGTGGGCGCGGGCGGTGCCGGTCATGGCCGTGTGGTAGCGGCCGGCGCCGTCGGTGTGGGCGACGCTCAGCGCGACGGGACGGCCGTCCACGACGACCACGCTCGTCAGGGCGCGGTCCAGGTGGGGATGGCGCCAGTTCTCCTCGACCCACGCCTCGTAGTCGGTGAACTCGGTGCCCACGTCGCCGGGTTCGTCGGAGGTGACCTCCGCGTCGAGTGCGAAGAGGGGGCGCGGGTCGGCGGCGTAGTCGGCGGCCGTACGCAGTTCGACGCCGGCGGGGACGGACGGCGGGGTGAGGGCCGCGGCCGTCAGGTCCAGGCGCAGGAAGTGGGCCGAGCGGCTCGGGCGGTAGCCGGCGCGCTCGGCGTACGCGAGGTTGCGCGGGGCGTCCAGGACCCAGGCGTACAGGTGGGTGGCGCCGAGGCCGGACAGGTACTCCTCCGCGGTCTCGCGCAGCGCCGTACCCGCGCCCCGGCCCTCGTACGCGGGGTCGACGTACACGTTCAGGTTCGCCTTGCCGGGCTCCGGCGCGTCGTGCGCCAGGCTGATCTGGGCCGTGCCGGCGAGCACGCCGTCCACCTCGGCGACCAGCCTGCGGACGTGGGCGTCCGGGTGGCCGTGCGTGATGTCGTGGGCCACCGAGGCGGGGGTGAACAGGAGGTACGGGAGGGCGGCGTCGCGGACCCGGCAGAAGGCTTCGGGGTCGGCGGGCACGTCGAGGCGGAGATCTCGCACGGTGATGGTCATATACGCGGAGGTTAGGGCGGGGATGCGGGAGGTGCCTCCCATTTTCCGGCGGGTGCCTCCCGGGTGCGGAAGAATCGGGGGGTGACCTTGACGATCGACATCATCGACGGCCCCGCGCCCTACGAGCAGGTGCGTACGCAGATCTCCGAGCAGGCGCGGACGGGGGCCCTGCCGGTGGGGTACCGGCTCCCCACGGTCCGCGC
>NZ_LIRL01001298.1 GCF_001419795.1 Streptomyces niveiscabiei | reverse complement strand
CCCCGAACCCCGGCAACGGCACCCGTACCGCCCGCGCCCACCTCTCCGGCACCGCCTCCACCCCGTACACGGCCCCGGCGAGCGCCCCCGTGACGGCAGCCACCGTGTCCGTGTCGCCCCCGAGGTCGACGGCCGCCCGCAGGGCGCTCTCGAACGTGCCGGTCGTCCGCAGCGCCCACACGGCGGAGCCGAGACAGGGCCAGACGGCGCCGTTGAACTCGGTCGCCAGGTCGGGATGCCAGCCGGGGTCGAGGACGGTGGCGTACCGCGCGCGGTGACCGGCGTCGAGGAGATCCAGCGTGCGCGGTACGGCGCTCAGCGGGTCGTCCCCGGCGAGGGCGGCCCGGATCAGCTCGTGCAGAGCGGCGGTACCCTCCCAGGCGGCGCGGTCGCCGTGGGTGAGCGCGGAGAGGCGCCGGGCCGCGTCGAGGGTGGTCGCCTGACCCCGGCCTGCGAAGTACACCGCCGAGGTTGCCGCCCGCATCAGCGCGCCGTTTCCGGCGGCCCGCTGGCTCACCTGGAAGTGGATCGCGGCGGCACTGTCCCAGGGGTCCCCGCTCGTGAGCACCGCCTCGGTCTGGAGCCCGATGTCCTTCGGGTCGGCCGCCGCCCAGCGCCGGAAGCGGTCGAAGACGTCCGGCAGGTCGAGGCCGCCGCGCTCCAGAAGCGACTCCCCGACCAGGACGGCCATCTGCGTGTCGTCCGTGGCCTCGCCGGGGTCCCAGCCTCCGCCCCCGCACATCTCCTCAGCCGGGACGCCCACAGGGAACCGCGCGGAGAACGCCCCCTCCGGGCCGAACTCGAAGGGCGCGCCCAGGGCGTCGCCGACGGCGGATCCGAGAACGGCGCCGGTGGCGCGGGACAGGCACGAGGGCATCTGCTGTGCCGTCATCGTGTCCCCCCCGTTCTTCCTACCGTTCTCCTACGTCCCCGTCACCGCCCACTCTCGGGAAGCGAGGTCTTACCCGCGCGCCGCCTCCGGATGCAGCCGTACCCACCCCTCCCACGCGGACGTGATCATGTCCTGGACGTCGTGCTTCGCCTTCCAGCCCAGTTCGGAGGCGATTCGCTCGGCGGAGGCGACCACGCTCGGGGGGTCGCCGACGCGGCGGGGTTCGATGGTCGGGGGGAGGTCGTGGCCGGTGACGGCGGCGATGCGGTCGATCATCTCGCGTACGGACACGCCCTCGCCCCGGCCGATGTTGAGGGTCAGGGTGCGCCCGGGGGACGCCCGCAGTGCGCGGGCCGTCGTGACGTGGGCGTCGGCGAGGTCGACGACGTGGATGTAGTCCCGCACGCACGTGCCGTCCGGCGTCGGGTAGTCGGCGCCGAAGACGCGCGGTGCCTCACCGGCCGTGAGGCGCTCGAAGACCATGGGGACGAGGTTGGACACGCCGACGTCGGCGAGGGCGGGGGCGGCGGCGCCGGCGACGTTGAAGTAGCGCAGGGACGCCGTCGACAGCCCGGTGGCCCGCGCGGTCGCGTTCACCAGCCACTCGCCCGCCAGCTTCGTCTCCCCGTAGGGCGACATCGGCAGGCACGGCGTCTCCTCGGTGACCAGGTCCACGTCCGGCATCCCGTACACGGCCGCCGACGAGGAGAACACGAACGACGCGACGCCCGCCTTCGTGACCTCCTCCAGCAGGACGCGCAGCCCTTCCACGTTCTCCCGGTAGTAGTGCAGCGGGCGCTCCACCGACTCGCCGACCTGCTTCTTCGCCGCCAGGTGCACCACGCCCGTCACCCCGTGCCCGGCGATCGTCCCCGCCAGCCGCCGCGCGTCCAGCGTCGACCCCTCCACCAGCGGCACCTCCGCCGGGATCCGCCCGGCGATGCCCGACGACAGGTCGTCGTACACCACGACCGGTTCGCCCGCCTCGGTCATCGCCCGCACGACATGCGCCCCGATGTACCCGGCGCCCCCCGTGATCAGCCACGTCATGTACGGCCTTCCCCTCCACGTCCCGTCCTCGCTGCACCCCCAGTCAAGCAGGTGCCGGCTCCCGCCGCCGAGCCTGTGGATAACTCCCCGTACCAGCCGCGGAACGGCCCGTGGTCGTGCGCCACAGGCGGACGAAGGACAGCACCGCGGCGGTCAGCAGCAGCCCGTTGCGCAGCAGCATCAGGCCGCAGCCGAGCCAGGTGCAGGCGGTGACCTGGTCGTACAGACCGGGGTACACGACCGCGCTGACCGCCGTCGCCGCCAGGACCAGCGCGGTGACCGGCCGCTGGACGGTGTGCCGGGAGGTCAGGCACACCGCGGACAGGCCGACCAGCCAGATCATGTACTGCGGGCTGATGACCCTGCTGGTGACGGTGAACAGCAGGACCGCGCACAGGGCCGCGTCGAACGGCGTCGCGGGCGTGTGCCGGCGCGAACGCAGCCGCCACAGCAGGAGCAGCGCGAAGGCGACGGCCGTCAGCGCCAGGGACGCGTCGGCGACACCGCCGACGTACGGGCCGACGAACTCTATGGCGCCGTACTGGTAGCGGACCGCGCCCGGCCAGCCCGCGTGCGTCGCGAACAGCAGGACCGTGCCGCCCAGGGACTCGATCTGCACACCCCGGCCGCCCTGCTCGCGCAGGAACGAGAACGGGTGGCCGAAGGCCGCCGCCAGGACGGCGAGGACGGTGACCGCCGTGACGGCCGCCCCCGCCCACGCCGCGCGCGTGGCACGCCCCTTCGGCGCGCCCAGGAGCAGCAGCGCCGGCCACACCTTCACCAGCGCCCCCAGCGCCGCGAAGACACCCGCCACGCGCGGGCGCCGGGCCATGGCCACCAGGGACAGCACGCCCAGCATGGTGACCTGGACGTCGTAGCGCGCCAGCGGGGTGTGCAGCAGGAGCGGCAGACCGCACACCCACAGGGCAGCGCCGGCCAGCGAACGGCCCGGCGCCGACCCCGCGCGCGCGAGGGCGGCCGTCGTCACCGCGTCGCAGACCAGGGTGAGGACGACGAACGCCTGGAAGTACGACAGGAACGGCAGCAGCGCGGGGGAGAGCATGACCGCGCCCGCGCCCGGCGGGTACTGCCAGAGCGGGTCGTGGGTGGGGAACGTGCCGTGCGCGAGGACCAGGTACCAGTCGTGGTAGAGCCGCCACACCTCGCGCGTGACGTTGCCCTGGCCGAGCCAGCGCGAGTCCGCGTGTGTGAGCAGCCAGAGCATCAGCGCGCGCGTGCCGAGCCAGCCGGCGGCGAGAAAGAGGAGGGGGCGGGGGCGGTGACGTTTCTTCACACCACCCGGAGGGCGGGAGGAAGGAAGGGTCATTTGCCGGATCGTAAGCGGCTTGTTTCCCGTTCCTGCACTAATGGACATCTAAAACACAGTGAATCGCAGGTAAGACCAGCCCTATGGCTCAGATGCCGCAGAATCGGCCCGTGACGACCACTCGCTTCGCGCGCGCACGCGTTCCCGCCATCCTCGCCGTGGCTGTCCCTGTCGTGGTGATGGTCGCCCTCGGGCTGTGGCACATCGACCGCGGCGGCATGTGGCGCGACGAGGCGGTGACGTACGAAGTGGGGCAGCGGTCGCTGCCGCAGATCTGGAAGCTGCTGCACGAGGTCGACGCCGTGCACGGCCTGTACTACCTGTTCATGCACGTCGTGCTGTCCGTGCACGCGAGCGAGGTCACCCTGCGGCTGCCGTCCGTCGTCGGCGCCGCCGTCGCCGCCGGAGTGGTCGCCGCGATAGGCACCCGGCTCGCCCGGCCGCGCGTCGGCCTCTGGGCGGGCCTGGCGTTCGCCTGCACGCCGATGGTCTCCCACTACGCCCAGGAAGGCCGCTCGTACGCCCTCGTGACGGCCGGCGCGCTCACCGCGACCCTCCTGCTGCTGCGGGCCCTGGACGGCCGCCCCTGGTGGCCCTACGGCCTCGCCGTCGCCGTCACCTGCCTGCTGCACGAGTTCGCCGTCCTGGTCCTGCTCGCCCATGGCGTCACCCTGATCCTGTGCGGCGCCTCCAGACGGGCCTGGACCCGCTGGATCGCGTCGTCCGGCGCGGCGGTGCTGGTCCTGCTGCCGCTCGTCTACGTCTCCAACGGCCAGTCCAAGCAGGTGTCCTGGCTGGCCAGGCCCGACCTGAAGCGCGTCGAGAACCTGGCGCACATGTTCCTGGGCGAGTACGGCGCCGTCTTCTGGACCTGCGTCCTGCTCGCCCTGATCGCCCTCCCGACCCGGCGCCGGCTGTCCGTCGCGACGGTCGCGGCCCCCCTGCTGGTCGTCCCGCCCGCCGTGCTGCTGCTCGTGTCGCAGGAGCGGCCCATGTACGACGACCGGTACGTGCTGTACGCGCTCGCGGGGGCGCCGCTGCTCGCCGCCGCGGGCGGTGACCGAATACTGCGGGGGCTGTCCCTCGCCGCCCGGAAGATCTCCCCGCGCGCGGGGAGCGACGCCGTCGAGGCTCCGCCCGCGCGCGTGGACGCGCAGACTCTGGCCCTGCGGCTCGACGCCGTTCACGCGGGCGCGCGCGGTGAATCCGACGGGGGCGGTCTGGCCGTCGTACCGGAGGCGCACCGGGAGGCGCCGGCCGGTGGGCTCGCGGGGGGCTCACCGGAGCGGGCGCGCTGGCGCGTGGCCCTGCGGGGGGCCGTCGCCCTCGCGGGCGCGCTGGCGGTCGCCGGGGCCTTCGCCTTCCAGCTGCCGGTCCAGCGCTTCGAGCGGACGACCGCCTCGCGCGGGGACGACCTCGCCGAGACCGCCACCGCCGCCGCGCGGATGATGCGGCCCGGGGACGCCGTGATGTACCTGCCGGCGATCGCCCGGCGCCCCGCGCTGACCTACCCGGCCGACTTCCGGGGCACCCGCGACATGACACTGGACGTCCCAGGGCCCGAGTCCGGGACGCTCTACGGGACGGAACTGTCGCCCGCGCGCGTACGCCGCAACCTCCAGGACGTCGACCGCCTCTGGGTCGTCTCCCAGTCGTACACCCTGTGGCGGGGCAGCGAGTGGTCGCCCTCGGACCCGGTCGAGAGGACCAAGCTGGAGATCGTCAAGGACGACTTCGTCGCGGCGGAGCCCCGCCAGGTCGCCGTCCTGCGCGGGACGGTGATCCGGCTGTACGTGCGCAAGGACCGGACCTCCTAGGGGCGCGGCTCCTCCAGCGCCGCCTCGTCCAGGGCCGCGGTGAGCGTGTCCAGCTGGCCCTTCAGGGCGCGGATCTCCTCCGGGTCGAAGCTGGTCGCGGAGATGATCCGGCGGGGGACCTGGAGCGCCCGCGTGCGCAGGGCGGTGCCCTCGTCGGTGAGGCGGACCTCGACCGAGCGCTCGTCGCGCGCGCTGCGTTCGCGGCGGACCAGGCCGGCCGCCTCCAGGCGCTTGAGGAGGGGGGAGAGGGTGCCGGAGTCCAGGCGCAGGCGCTCGCCCAGCTTCTTGACCGGGAGGGGCCCCTCCTCCCACAGGACCAGCATCACCAGGTACTGGGGGTAGGTCAGGCCGAGGTCCTTGAGGACCACTCGGTAGACGCCGTTGAAGGCGCGCGAGGCGGCGTGCAGGGAGAAGCAGATCTGGCGGTCCAGTTGCAGCCAGTTCTCTCCGGCTGCGGCGGGCGTCGGCGTCGTCGGGCTCATGGCACCAGGGTAACTCTTGCGGGCCATTCGGTTGTGCACAATTTAATTGTGTGCTCTAATCGTCTCTGTGAGGCGGTCCCGGAGCGCAGGCGCGAAAGGACCGGCCACCCCCCGTCACGACTCTCCAAGAGGGATGGTTCGAACCATGGACGCGATCTACACCGCAGTCGCCACCGCCACGCACGGCCGCGACGGCCGGGCCTACACGAACGACGGCAAGATCGACGTCGCGCTGGCCCTGCCGACCGAGCTCGGCGGCAACGGTGAGGGCACTAACCCGGAGCAGCTCTTCGCCGCCGGTTACGCCGCCTGCTTCGGCAGCGCGCTCGGCCTCGTCGGCCGCAACGCCAAGGTCGACGTCAGCGACGCCGCCGTCACCGCCGAGGTCGGCATAGGCAAGCAGGGCGAGGGCTTCGGCCTCAAGGTCACCCTCCGCGTCGAGCTCCCCGACACGGTCGACGAGGCCACGGGCCGCAAGCTCGTCGAGACGGCCCACCAGGTCTGCCCGTACTCCAACGCGACCCGCGGCAACATCGAGGTCGACCTCGTCGTCGAGTAACCGTTTCACCAGGGGGCATCACCCATCCCGCCCCCACCCGGCGCCCTCGAAGGCCCCAGGAACACCCCCAGCGGCCCCTCAGGCCGCCCGGAGGGCCGTTCCGCCCAGCTACCCCCCGGCCGAGCGGAACAGCCCCCCAGGCGCCCTGAGGGGCCGTCGGCGTGTCGCCGCCCGGCCCGCCTAGTACCGCACCCGGGCCAACACCTCCCCCGTCCGCCGGCTCCACGCCACCACCACCGCCTCCTCCGGCACCCGATGCCACCGGGTCA
>NZ_LIRL01001297.1 GCF_001419795.1 Streptomyces niveiscabiei | reverse complement strand
GGTCGGCGGGTCGTGGCGTACGGCCGGGCGGGGCGGGAGCAGGGACCCGGCTCGCGCGGCTGGAAGCGACGATGCGCGGCAGACTCGGCCGGGAATGCGTGTACGTGCCGTCGTGCCGGTTCGGGCTGTACGTGGCGTTGCGCCACTGGTGCCCGCCCGGCGGACGGGTCCTGATGTCGCCGGTCAACGACGACGTGATCTTCTTCGTGGTGCTCGCGGCGGGCCTCAGGCCCGTCCAGGCGCCCCTGAGGCCGCTGGACGCGTCGATCGACGTGGACGCGGTCCCGGAGGCCACCTGGGGCACCCTGTCCGCCGTCCTGACGACGAACCTGTACGGCAACCCGGACGACGCCCCGCGCCTGCGCGCGAGGTGCGACGCGCTGGGCATCCCGCTGTTCGAGGACGGCGCGCACGCGATCGGCAGCGAGATCGGCGGCAGGGCCGTCGGCGGGTGGGGCGACGCCTCCGTGTTCAGCCTGTCGAAGCACGTCGGCGCGAAGGCGGGCGGGTTCCTGTCCTGCGCGGACCCGGACCTGCGCGCCGCCCTGGAGCAGGCCCGCGAGGACCTGCTGCTTCCCGCGCGGCCGACGGCCGAACTGGCGTACGCCGTACGGCCGTACGCGGAGGCCGCCGTACGGGGCCTCGGCCTGCGCGGGGCCGCCTGGGCCGTCCTGCGCGCGCTCGGGCGGATGGAGCGCGAGGAGATCCGGATGCCGCTGCGGCCGGCGGACCTCACGCGCGCGGGCGCCGCGGCCCCCGGCCTCGACGCGTACGACCCGTGGGTCCGCGTCGACATGCACGACTACCGCCTGCGCGCCGGAAACGGCCGCCTCGCGCGCGTGGGGCGCAAGCTGGACCGTCTGGACGGCGTCCTGACGGCCTGCCGGGAAGGGACGGAGCGTCTCCTCGCGACGCCGTGGGCGCGCGCGGGCGACGGCCCGCCGCAGCCCCTCTTCCGGGTCCCCCTGTTCGTCGCGGACCGGGACGCCGCGCGGGAGGCGCTCGCGCGCCGGGGGATCGTCGTCGGGTACCTGTACGACCCGCCGCTGGACGACTACGCGGGCGCGGAGTTCACGGACGTGTCGCCGGACCCGTCCGGGGCGCGCTGGTTCGCGCGGCACGCGCTGCCGGCCGACCCCCTGCGCGCGCGTGAGGTGGTCGCGGCGCTGAGGGAGGCGGGGGTGCGGCCGGCGGGGGAGGCGCCTGTGCGCGCGCCGGGCAACGAACAGTCTGTGCGGGCGGTCGGCGCGGAGGCGCCCGTGCGCGCGCCGTCTCCCGGCACGGCCCTCCGGACGGAGGCACCTCGCGGGCCGTCCCCCGGAGCGAGCCGTGACTGAGACGCGGGCCGAGCCCAGACAGCGCGCGGCGACGGGCGCGCGTACGGAGGCGAGAACCGCGCCCGCGCGCGGGGGCCCCGACTCCCTCTTCCGGAACGCCTACTTCCTGATGCTCAGCACCGGCGTCTCCGCCGTCCTGGGCCTCGGGTTCTGGCTGGTCGCCGCCCGCTACTACTCCGAGGAGGCCGTCGGCCAGGGCTCCGCCGCCATCGCCGCGATGCGCCTGCTCGCGAGCATCACGGCGACGACGATGATCGGCGCGGTCGTCCGGTTCGTCCCGCGCGCGGGACGGGC
>NZ_LIRL01001296.1 GCF_001419795.1 Streptomyces niveiscabiei | reverse complement strand
CCACCCCACCACGGCCCTCGTCGACCACGCCCTCGCCACCCTCGCCGCCGACGCCGCCGACCTCCTCACCTCCCCCGACGCCGACCGCCTCACCGCCTGCGCCTCCCCGCCCTGCACCCGCTACCTCCTACGCCACGGCCGCCGCCAATGGTGCTCCACCCGCTGCGGCGACCGAGCCCGAGCAGCCCGCGCCTACGCCCGACGCACCCGCCCCGACACGACCTGAACAGACTTAGGGCGGACGCGTGAGTACGTCATCTCCGGCACCGGCCCCCACTGGCCGACGGTCCGGAGCGCCGCGCCCGGTCCGCGCCCAGGGACAGCCTCGGCCCTCACCCGGGTACGCGGACAACACACCGCTAAAGTGCTGCCGTGCCCTACGCGCCGATGCCCCTCCACCTGGACACCGCCCGCCTGACGTTGCGGCCGTGGACCGACTCCGACATCGCCGCCCATCGCCTCCTCGTCGCCGAACGAGGCGACGGCCTGCCGTCCGTCGAAGACAACCGGCGGATGATCGAGGACCAGCGCACCGCCGCGGCCCGGACAGGCATCGCCCTGCTGGCCGCCGTCCGCCGCGACACCGGCGACTTCATCGGCTACTGCGGACTCACCGTCGGCCGCGCCAGCGCCGAAGAACCCGAGATCGCCTACGAACTCTTCCGCCACGCCCACGGACAGGGCTACGCGACCGAAGCCGCCACGGCAGTCCTCGACGCCGCGTCCACGACCGGCCGCACCCGCCTCTGGTCGACCGTACGCCCCTGGAACACCCCGTCCTTCCGGGTCCTGGAGAAGCTAGCCTTCGAACGCCACCACGTCTCGACGGACGACCGCGGCGACCTCGTCTGGCTCACCCGCACCCTGCCCTGAAGAGCACAACTCCGGCCACCGGCACAGAACCCGCGAGAGGCCACGGCCCATCGGGTGCCACGAGGGCCGGTCACGGGTAGCCATGGCCGGACGCGCGCGCACCGAGACCGCGCCGTCCCGGCACGCCCCCCCCGTGGTCGGTACCCGGACCCGCCCACCGAGAAG
>NZ_LIRL01001295.1 GCF_001419795.1 Streptomyces niveiscabiei | reverse complement strand
CACGCGCCCACCCTCCGCCACCGCCGCGACGGCATACTGCCCACCGTCGCCGCCGCGCTCTCCGTCCGGGGCGCCACCCTCACCGGCACCGCCGCCCGCGGCGACCAGCCGCCCCCGCTGCACCACCTCGTGCAGGACTTCCTCGACACGCTCCCCAGCGACCGCCGCGACCGCTTCACCGGCCGCTGCGCCGAGGCGCTCCTCATCTCCCGGCACATCGCCGCCGCCGACGCGGCCCGCAGCCGCCGCGCGGCCCGCAAGCCGATGACCAACGGCGAGGCCCGCAAGGTCCTCAAGCAGGCCAAGCTGACCACCCGCCACATCCGCGAGGACGGCGACCCCCTGCACGGCACGTTCGCACCCCCGTGCCGCGCCTGCACCGCCCTCACGGCCCACTTCGGCATCCGGATCGTCGAGACGTCCGAGGAGTAGACGCGTACGGAAGGGGGGCGGGGGCAGGTGTACGGGGCCCACACGCACCTGCCCCCGCCCAGAACCACTCACCCCCCAAATGCGTCAACACCACCAGAAGCCGCACCCGCACCACCGCCCTGACCTCGACGAACGAACGGCAGATGCACCACACCGACCGCACCTCGACCACCCGCTTCCCCGTACCCGTGGACGCCGCGCTCCGTGCCGCGGGCTGGCTCCCCGGGCGCTGGGACATCAAGCAAGCCGAGTTCTGGGCGGACACCCTCCGCGACCACGCCTCCCCCGCGGGCCACCGCCACGCGGTCTTCCCCGCCGCGGTGGAGGCCTGGGCCGAATTCGGCGGCCTCCACATCACCCCCACCGGCCCGGGCCGCCAGATCGCCCCCGCGGCCTTCCACCTGGACCCCCTCCACGGCCTCCACCAGCCCCGCACCCTCGCGGACCTGGGCAGAGCCCTCGCCGCCGACCTCTCCCCCCTGGGCGCCGACCCGCAGACCCAGACCCTCCTGGCCATCGACACCGCAGGCCGCGTCTACGCCCTCGACCACACCGGCGACTGGTACCTGGCCCCCACGATCGACCAGGCCCTGGCCACCCTGATATCGGGCACCACCCCGACCCGCCTGACAACGGCAACCTGACCGGACGGCCAGACCCAGGACCCAGGCCCCACGACGGGACAGCCGGGTACGGCGGGAAGGAACCCGAACCCCCACGGCGGGAACCGTCTCTTATACACATCC
>NZ_LIRL01001294.1 GCF_001419795.1 Streptomyces niveiscabiei | reverse complement strand
ATCCCGAAGTCGATGACGCGCGGCCCGTCCGCCGCGAGCAGCACGTTCGACGGCTTGAGGTCCCGGTGGACGACCTCCGCGCCATGGATCGCGGACAACGCCTCCGCCACCCCGGCGAGGAGGAGCAGAACGGAGGAGACCGGCAGGGGCCCGTGCTTCCCGACCGCCTCGGCCAGCGAGGGCCCCGCGACGTACGCCGTGGCCAGCCAGGGCTGCGGACCGTCCACGTCGTGATCGAGAACCGGCGCGGTGTAGAACCCCTGCACCCGCCGGGCCGCCGCCACCTCCTGCCGGAACCGCCGCCGGAACTCCGCGTTCTCGGCGAGCTCGGGCCGCACGGTCTTGATCGCGACGGAATGCCCCCCGGCCGTATGGGACAGATACACCGCCCCCATCCCCCCGGCCCCGAGCTTCGCCGTGAGCCGGTACGGCCCCACCATCACCGGATCCCCGGCCTCCAACGCCCCGAAAGCCCCGTCCATCGTTCCCCCGTGATCACGCGCTGTGGGGGACGAGGGTAACCGAGGGCCTGGAGAGCTTGACGACTGCCAGGAGCTTTCTGATGCGTTCGTTCCGTGTAGCGCCGGCGCTACCGGGCTCCCCCCGGTGCCCTTCCATCGTCGCGCCGTCTGCGGGGCGGGAGTTGGGGATGCGTGCGGGGTTAGTTGTCGTTCCGTGCGGAGCGGCGCAGTTCTCGCGGGGTCAGCCCGTACGCCGCGCGGAACGCCCGGCTGAAGTCGGCGGGGCGCAGGAAGCCCCAGCGGGCGGCGACGGCGGCGATGGGGCGGCGGCGGTGTCCGGGGTGGGTGAGGTCGGCGTGGCAGCGTTCCAGCCGGCGCCGGCGGATGGACGCGGACACGGTCTCCCCCTGGTGCCGGAAGAGGGCGTGGAGGGTGCGGACGGAGATGTGGTGGTGGGCCGCGATGGCGGCCGGGTCGAGGTCGGGGTCGCCGAGGTTGTGGTCGATGAAGGCGTTGACGCGGGCCAGCATGGCCTGTTCGCGGGTGTCGGCGGGGAGGGCGTCGTAGGCCCCGAGGTGCTGGGCGAGGCAGGCGGCGGCCAGGTCGAGGGCCGTGGTGCCGAGGCGGCTGAGACCGTGGGGGTCGCAGTCGGGGCCGTAGGTGTCCAAGGAGGTCAGGAAGCGGGCGAGGATCGCGCCCATGCCCGTGTGCGCCGACATCGGCCGGGCGATGAGCTGGTGGACCTTGTCCGGGGGTAACGTCAGCGCGGAGCGCGGCAGTTGCGCGATGACGACCTTGGTGTGGCGGCCCTGGTCGGGTACCGCGCCCTCGAACGGGTGCGAGAGGTCGAAGAGCACCAGGTCCCCGCAGACCAGCCCCGAGTCCTGGCGCCGCTGGCTGATCCACAGCGGGGTGCCGGAGACGAACGTCAGCTGGTACGTGTCCGGGTCGGCCCGCCGGATGTCCGCCCAGGTGCGTTTCAGGTACACGGGCGGACTGGTGAACGTGGCGACGCGTACGACGTCGAGGTCCAGCACCGACGCCAGTGCGGGAAAGCCCGCGGAGGTCAGGCTGGTGAGGGTGAGCGGCGCCAGTTCACGGGCGACCACCTCGCCGCAGAACGGCAGCTGTTCGTGTGCGGGAAGGTCCAGGTTCGAGACGTTCAGCCACATTCGGCACCTCGGATCCGCCGCCCTGCGCGTCGAGTCCGAGTCTGCCGCTCCGGGCGCTGTCAGCGCACCTCCGCCAGCACCCCGTCCGTGAACTCCGGCCACGCCTCGACGGCCCACGGCCCGAAGGCACGGTCCGTCAGCGCCACGCACGCGAGCCCGGCGTCGGGGTCGATCCACAGGAACGTACCGGACTGGCCGAAGTGCCCGAACGTCCTCGGGGACGACGAACTGCCCGTCCAGTGCGGCGACTTGGCCGCGCGGATCTCGAAGCCGAGGCCCCAGTCGTTGGGGTTCTGGTGGCCGTAGCCCGGCAACACGCCCTTCGTACCGGGGTAGTGGACGGTCATCGCCTCCAACACCGTGCGGGGGTCGAGGAGTCGGGGTGCCTGGACCTCCGCGGCGAACCGCACGAGGTCCGCGACCGTCGAGGTGCCGTCCTTCGCGGGGGAGCCCTCCAGGGACGTGTCCGTCATCCCCAGCGGCTCCAGCACCGCCTGGCGGAGGTACTCCGGGAACGGGATGTCCGTGGACTTCGCGATGTGGTCGCCGAGCTGCTCGAAACCGGCGTTGGAGTACAGGCGCCGGTCGCCGGGCGGGGCCATGACCCGGTGCTCGTCGAAGGCGAGGCCGGAGGTGTGGGCGAGGAGGTGGCGGACGGTGGCGCCGGGGGGACCGGCGGGTTCGTCGAGGTCGATCGCGCCCTCCTCGTACGCGGCGCTGGTCGCGTACGAGGAGGGCGCGAT
>NZ_LIRL01001293.1 GCF_001419795.1 Streptomyces niveiscabiei | reverse complement strand
GTGCGGGGGCGGGGGACGGCGCTGCGCAGGGCGGGCAGGAGGACGTCGTGGGCGAACCGCTCCTGTTCGGGGGTCCAGCGGTCGGGGGTTTCGCCGGTGCTCCCGGAGGTGGAGGTGCCGGCGTAGGTGCAGCGGGTCGTCTCCCGGTAGGAGGACTCCCGGGTCGCCGCGAACCCGGCGTACAGCAGGCACCGTTCGCTGTCGGCGTCGGTGAGGAAGCGGATGAGGTCGGCGGTCTTGGCGGCCTTGTCCCCGGAGACGGAGCGGGTCATCGCGAGGTTCTGGCCGCCGAGTACGGCTTTCCCCGGCAGCTGCGTCACTCCGAGGTCGCCCTTGAAGGCCGCGTAGAGGGCAGGGTAGGCGTAGGGCCAGTTGCGCAGGAACGTGGTCTTCCCCTGCGTGAAGTCGCTGAGCGAATCGGACTCGTTCGAGGTGAACGCGTGCCGCAGGACGTCCGTCGTACGGGCGCGCAACTCCTTGACGCCCCGGGTCAGTTGGTCCTCGGTGGCCCGGTACCGTCCGTTCTCGTCGGTGATCTCCAGGTCCTCCACGGCGGAGGCGAACGCCTCGATCGCGTTGACGGTCCGGCCTTCGTAGGGGGCGAGCTGGGTGGTCCAGCCGGCCTCCCAGCCGGGGAACCGCTTGCCGCGTACGGCGTCGAGGTAGCGCTGGAGGGCGGACCAGGTGACGACGGGCCCGAGCTCGCCCCCGACCTGGTCGCGCCGGTAGTACAGCAGTCCCACGTCGCTGTTGAACGGCACGGCGTAGCGCTTCCCGCCCCAGAAGGACGTCTCGTCGACGGGCCGGACGAGGTCGGCGGGGTCGCTGACGGCGTCGTCCGGCAGCGGCTGGACGAGTTTCGCGGCGGCGAACTCCGGCACCCAGGTGACGTCCAGGTTGACGATGTCGTAGGAGCTGCTCCCGGACTGGAGCGCGCCGAGCAGCTGGCTGCGCTGCTGGTCGGCGGAGCCGGGAAGCTCGACGAGGGACGCCTTGTAACCGCCGGCCCCCTGCCGCGCGTTCCACGCGTCGATGAGCCGCTGCCGGGTGCCGTCCGTGACATCACGCCCACTGGCGACGACGATCCGCATCCGATCGGGCCCGGGCAACGGCTCCTCGGCGGGGGCGCTGCCGGTACAGGCGGTGACCGCCAGCAGCAGAACCACGAACCAGACACGCCGCATCACCCCTCCCCCGTCCCCGTACGCGCAACCTCATCCCGCAAGGAAGCCGCCGGATCATCCCCAGGATCCAGGCACCGCCCCTCGGAAGCAGCGGCGACGACAGCATCGGCGCGCCCCTCCTCACACCCCCCGGTGACCA
>NZ_LIRL01001292.1 GCF_001419795.1 Streptomyces niveiscabiei | reverse complement strand
AGATGTGTATAAGAGCGAGGAGCGGGGGCTGCGGGGGCCTCCAGAAGGGGGTTCCGTACCCCCTCGAACCGTTCATAGGCACCCGAATCGAAGCGCGGCACGGCGTCCGGGCGCCTCATGTGCGCCCCCGCGCATCGTCCTGGCCGGTTCTTCGCGCTCCGAAACGGAGGAGGGCGCCAAGAATGGGGCACGCATCAAACATGACAAGCCGGTGGGCGGGCTAGCCGAAGGGACGTAAGTGATCCGGGTACTTCTGGTGCACGACGAAGGACTGGTGCGCACGGTGCTGGCGAGATGGCTGGCCCGGGAGGGCGACCTCCGGGTGTACGACACGCCATGGAGCGGCGCGTACGCGCGGGTGCGCAGCGTACGGCCCCTGGTCTGCGCGGCCGACCTCGACTGCACGGACAGCTACGGCATCCCCCCGCTGGGCGAACTCTGCGCCCCCGGCGGCGACCGCATCGCCCCCCGCCTGCTGGTCCTCGCCAGCGCGAACCGTCCTGGCCTGCTGAAACGCGCCCTCGAAGCGGGGGCGCTCGGCTACGTCGACAAGGCGGGGCCGCCCGAGCAGTTACTCGACGGAATCCGGACCGTCGCCCAGGGGGAACGTTTCATCAACGACTCCCTCGGGTTCGGATTCCTCAAGGCCGCGGAGATGCCACTGACCCGGCGGGAGCTGAGCGTGCTGACGCTCGCCGCGGAGGGGGTGTCCATGGCGGAGATCGCGGGGCGGCTGCATCTGTCGCACGGGACCGTGCGGAACTACATGGCGGCGATCACACGGAAGACGGGGGCGCGGAACCGGATCGACGCGATCCGGATCTCGCAGGGGCAGGGGTGGTTATGAGGGTGCCGCTGTTGCCGCCCAGCGGCCCACGAGGTCGCGGTACAGGGGTGAGCTCTCCAGGAGTTCCCCGTGCGTGCCGTACGCGGTGTTCGCGCCGTCCATGACCAGGACGCGGTCCGCCCGGCGGGCCGAGGCGATGCGGTGCGCGACGACGACCAGCGTGCCGGGGCGCGCGGCGAACGCGCGCTCGGCTCTCTCCTCGGCCACCGGGTCCAGGTGCGAGGTCGCCTCGTCCAGGAGGGCCAGGGGGGCGGGGGAGAGGTAGGCGCGGGTCAGGGCGATCAGCTGGCGCTCACCGGTGGAGAGAGCGGCGGGGTCCACGGGTGCCTGCGGGCCGCCCAGGGTCCGCATCAGATCCGCCATCCCGACGGCCTCGGCACCGGCCCACAGCTCGTCCTCCGGCACCGGGTCCGGGCACAGGTGCGTGAGGTTCTCGGCGAGGGTGCCGGTGAACACGTACGCCTCCTGAGGGATGAGCACGCGGCGCGCTCGCGCTTCGGGGGCGGGTTCTCCGCCGATCTCTATCCCGCCGCCGGTCGGGGTGAGGGTCGCCGCGATCAGGGCGGTGAGGGTGGATTTGCCGATGCCGCTGGGGCCTACGACGGTGAGGTGGGCGCCTGGGGGGAGGG
>NZ_LIRL01001291.1 GCF_001419795.1 Streptomyces niveiscabiei | reverse complement strand
TGGTGCCTGGTGCCTGGTGCCCGGTGTGCCCGATCCCCGCCCCCGGCTACAGCCACCCTTGCTGTCGTGCCTCCCGTAGTGCCTCCGTGCGGTTGCGGGTGCCCGTTTTGCCGATCGCCGCCGAGAGGTAGTTGCGGACCGTCGACTCCGACAGCCGCAGCCTCTCGGCGATGTCCGCCACCGTCGCCCCGTCCGCCGACGCCTCCAGGACTCCGCGCTCACGGGTCGTCAGCGGGTTCGGGCCGGACGCGAGGGCTGCCGCCGCCAGCGCCGGGTCCACCACCGTCTCCCCGGTCAGCACCCTCCTGATCGCCTGCGCCAACTCCTCCACCGGGCCGTCCTTCACCAGGAACCCCGCCGCCCCCGCGTCCATCGCCCGCCGCAGGTACCCCGGCCTGCCGAACGTCGTCAGGATCAGCACCCGGCAGTCCGGCACCTCGTCCCGCAGCTCCGCCGCCGCGTCCAGCCCGCTCTTGCCCGGCAGCTCGATGTCCAGGAGGGCCACATCGGGACGGCACGTCAGCGCCGTGTCCACGATCACGTCCCCCGCGCCGATCTGCGCCACCACCTCGATGTCCGGCTCCATCCCCAGCAGCAGCGCCAGCGCGCCCCGCATCATCCCCTGGTCCTCGGCGAGCAGTACCCGGATGGACCTCGCCGGACGGTGACTGCTCGGCATCTCGCTCGCTGCCGGGTCCAACGGGGAGTACGGCGAGTTCAGGGGGCTGCTGGTCACGGGGACAGCCTAGGGCCGGGGCCCGAGAAGGGCGCGGTGTGACGGGGGTCCGGGGCGGGGCGCACGGTGTACACGCCCGGCGCACAGGGTTCGGGGTGCCAGCCGTCCACGCTTCCGGCACCGTGCACGGGGTCCCTCCGGGGGGTGCCGTCGAAATCCTCGGCTTCCGCCGGCAACTCCGCGATCACCGTGAACCCGCCCCGCGCGCCCGGCCCGGCTTCCAGTGTTCCGCCGACTGCGGCGAGCCGCTCACGGAGCCCGATGAGCCCGGTGCCGCGGGTGGGGGTGGTGGAGGGTGAGGGG
>NZ_LIRL01001290.1 GCF_001419795.1 Streptomyces niveiscabiei | reverse complement strand
TCGAGGACGCGGGCGGCGTCGTCGCGCGGGCCGTGGCGAGCGGGGGACGGGTGGTCACGCCCGTCATGGACAGTGCTTTCGGGCAGCGGGGCGGGCGGGTGCGGGATCCGTTCGGGAACGTGTGGTGGGTGGTCCAGCATGTCGAGGACGTGGCCGAGGAGGAGATCTGGGAGCGGATGTCGTGGCCCGAGCATGTCGAGGGGATGCGGGTCGCGCAGGAGACGCTGGACGTCGAGCTGAGCGGGCGGCGGCAGGGCCGCAGCAGCGCGCCGGTCAGGGGGTGAGGCCGGGGTCGACCGCGGCGTCCAGGAGGGGGCCGAGTTCCCGGGTCGCGGTGTCCAGGGCCCGGGTGCTCTGTTCGGCGCGGGCGATGAGGAGGGCGCCTTCGATGGTGCTGATCATGAGGGTGGCGAGCGGGGTGGCCCGGTGTTGGGGTACGCCCATCCCGGTGAGGGCTGCGGCCACCGCGCCGGTCCAGCCGGCGAAGGCGTCGGACGCGGCCTCCCGGGTCGAGGGCGTGGTCTTGGCGCAGTCGACGGTGGCGGCTGCGACGGGGCAGCCGCCCGTGTAGCCGGACGTCTCGTACTCGTCGGTCCACTGCCGGACCATCTCGGCGAAGAGTCCGCTGGGCGTCGGCGAGGGGAGGGCGGCCAGGAAGCGGGGTACGCGGTTTCCGGCGTAGCGGCCGGCCCACTGGACGGCCTCGTTGACCAGTTGTTCCTTGCCGCCGGGGAAGTAGTGCTGGAGCGAGCCGCGCGGTGCCTGCGCGTGGGCGGCGACCTCGCGCATCCCGGTCGCGCCGACTCCGTCGCGCCGGATGAGCTGGGCCGCGCTGAAGACCATGCGCTCGCGTGGTCCGCGTTCCGTCACTCCTGGCCTCCTCTTCCGTGTCCCCGGAACAGTCTATGACCACCGTCATAACGCGGGCTACCATGACAGCGGTCATAGTCCGGGGAGAGTGGTGGTGCGGCATGGCGTACGTGGGCTTCGTCGGTCTCGGTGTCATGGGACAGCCCATGGCCCTCAACCTGGCGCGCGCGGGCACCCCGCTCGTGGTGTGGAACCGTTCACCGGGCCGGTGCGAGCCGCTGCGTGCCGCCGGTGCCGAGGTCGCGGCCAGCGCGGGCGAGGTGTTCGAGCGGTCCGGCACGGTCGTGCTGATGCTGGCCGACGAGGAGGCCGTGGACGCCGTGCTGGGCCGGGGCACGTCCGGGTTCGCGGCGCGGGTCGCGGGGCGCGTCGTCGTGCACATGGGCACCACGTCGGCCGAGTACTCCGCCGGGCTCCAGGAGGAGATCCGGGCGGTGGGCGGGCGGTATGTGGAGGCGCCGGTCTCGGGGTCGCAGGTCCCGGCGGAACACGGGCAGTTGGTGGGAATGCTGGCCGGGGACGAGGATGCCGTGGCGGCCGTACGGGAGCTGCTGGCGCCGGTGTGCCGGGAGACGTTCCTCTGCGGCGCCGTTCCGGGGGCGCTGCTGATGAAGTTCTCGGTGAACCTGTTCCTGATCACACTGGTCACGGGGCTCAGCGAGGCGTTCCACTTCGCCGAGCGGCAGGGGGTGGATCCGGCGCTGCTGCGGAAGGTCCTCGACGCCGGACCGATGGCGAGCGCGGTGTCGCGGATGAAGACACCGAAGCTCGTGGAGCGGGACTTCGGCGTGCAGGCCGGAGCGGCCGACGTACTCAAGAACAACCGGCTGATCGCTGAGGCGGCTCGGAAGGTGGGCGTGGCTTCCCCTCTCCTGGATGTGTGTCACGCGTTGTTCGCGGAGACGGTGGAGCAGGGGCACGGCGGGGAGGACATGGTGGCGGTGGTCCGGGCGATCGAGAAGCGGAGTGCGGCGGTGTGAGCTTCCAGCTGACCACGGGCCGGGGATCTTCCAGATCTCCTCCCAGTACGATCCGACGGTCTCCCTCCCGCAGGCCGGGCACCGGCAGGGGTGCTGATGGGGGACGGACGTGAATCCGCGGCTTCGCAGCGAGGAAGTGAGCACCGTATGCGCCGTCATGGGCGACCCACCCGGCCCGCCGGACCGTCGGACCGGGCAGGCCGTACCCGTCAGGGTCCTGAGCGGGCGGGCCGGGTCCGGCAGGGTCTGGACCGGGAGCTGGAGCAGCTCGACGGCGCGTCCTACAGCCGCTACCGGGGGCTGACGGGGCAGTGGGAGCTGCCTGGGGGTGTGGTGCTGGAGATCGTGCGCGGGCAGGCCGATCCGTACGCGCCGCCCGCGCGGGTCGCCGTCCGGGTGCCGGGTGAACGGGCGGGATTTCCCCGGGAGTTGTGGGACTCGGCGGTGCGGCGGCGGGCGCTGGCCGGGTATCTCGTGCGGCAGGCGGCGCGGGAGGTGGACGGGGAGCGGGATCTGCACCTGGACGCGGGCGGGCAGGAGGTGCTGGACCGCAACTCGTGCACGGTGGACGCGGAGGACGGGTCGGTGACGTTGCGGCTCGGGGTGGCGTTGCCGGGGCCGCACCGGCGGATCGACGGGCGGGCGGCGTGGCGGCTGTTGTGCCAGGTGCTGCCGCGGGTCGCCGAGCGGGCGCTGTGTCTGGCGGCGCTGGACGGCGGGCGGGTGCGGGAGTTCGCGGCGGCGGTGGAGGACTCGGCCGCGCTGCGGGCCGCGCTGCCCGGGCTCGGCCTGGTGGGGTTCGTCGCGGACGGGTCTCTGCTGGCCCGGCGGACGGGGGCGGACGACCGTCCCGCGCGGGGT
>NZ_LIRL01000129.1 GCF_001419795.1 Streptomyces niveiscabiei | reverse complement strand
GGGACCGTGGGCGTGCTCCGGTCGACCAGCGTCTCCCGGAGCACGCCCACGGTCCCGCCCGCGCGCGACGCGGAGGCCGCCGGGGCGGGCACGTCCCGCGTCTCGCCGAGCGCCAGCGCGCCCAGGGCGGTCGCCGCCGTCACGACCGCCACCGCCCCGACGGCCAGGACGGTACGGCGACGGGGTCTCGGCGCCGTACCGTCCGTGACGTCCGAGCCGGGCTCGGCTGCCGGGCCCACGCTCATCCCTTGGTCGTCGGCTGGGCGGCCGGGTCCCCGATGACCGGCGCACAGGCGCGGATCGCCCGCTTGGCGCCGGCCGACGTCTGGTTCCACCGGGCGTCCTCCGGGGGGTAGCCGTCGGGGCCCGGGTCGGGGAAGTCCGGGGCGCCCTTGGTCTGCATGCAGGCGGCGTAGCGGCGCTGGGTCTCCTTCTGCTGGTCGGACAGTTCCGGGCGCAGCTTCTCCAGCACGCTCTCCGGGACCGGCGGCTTGACGTCCGCGCACTTTTCCGACGCCGCCCGGAACTTGCTGTCGGCTTTGCGCGCCGCCGCGTCCCCCAGGTCGACCTGGCCCTGCGCGTCCGGATCCGGTACGTCGACGCCTTCTGTACGCAGACACGCCACCCAGGCCCGCTGCCCGCGCACGTACTCGGCGACATCGTCCCCGCCCGCCGCGCCGCCGCTCCGCGCCGCGGACGGGGACGACCCCTGCACCGACGGGACCTCGGCCTCGTCCCCGCTCCCGCCACCGCAGGCGGCGAGCGCCAGGACGAGCCCCGACGCCGCCCCCACGAGCCGTAACCGGCCGGTCCGTCCGCAGTGTCCCCGCATAGCTCCGCTCGCCCCTTCGCGCCGTCGGTCGCTGTCACCGGAACCGTAGGAGGGGCCTCATGAAGAACCGATGAAGAAGTCGTCCGGAACACACGAAGCGTCGAACCGGCCGGCCCGGCCCGCGCTGTCGGCGTCATGTCGGAGCCCTGTCGGGGCTGTCGGTGATCTGTCGGCCGGGGTCGGCACCTTGGCGGAGACAGCCGCCCGCGACCCACCGGGCGGCCCTGCTGCCGAAGGAGCCACCATGCGCACACCCGTCACGATCATCGGCGCCGGACTGGGCGGCCTCACCCTGGCCCGCGTCCTGCACCTCCACGGCATCCCCGCCGTCGTCTTCGAGGCGGAGCCCTCCCCGTCGGCGCGCACCCAGGGCGGCATGCTCGACCTCCACGAGGACAACGGTCAACTCGCCCTCCAGGCAGCCGAATTGACGGACGCGTTCCGCGCCATCGTGCTCGACGGCCGCGAGGCGATGCGCGTCCTCGACCCCGACGGGACCGTCCGGTTCGAGCAGGCGGACGACGGCACCGGCGGGCGCCCGGAGGCGATGCGCGGCGAGCTGCGGCAGATGCTGATCGACTCCCTCCCGGCCGGCACCGTCCGCTGGGGACACAAGGCCGCCGACGCCCGCGCCCTCGGCGAGGGCCGCCACGAGGTGACCTTCGCCGACGGCACCACCACCGTCACGGACCTCCTGGTCGGCGCGGACGGCGCCTGGTCCAGGGTCCGGCCGCTGCTCTCCGGCGCCGTCCCCTCCTACGTCGGCACGTCCTTCGTCGAGACCTACCTCTTCGACGCCGACACCCGGCACCCGGTCGCCGCGAAGACCGTCGGCGGCGGCATGATGATCGCGCCCTCACCGGGCCGGGAGATCTTCGCCCACCGCGAGAGCGGCGACACCCTCCACATGTACGTGGCCCTGTCCAGGCCCCTGGACTGGTTCGCCGGCATCGACTTCACCGACGCCGCCACCGCAACCGCCCGCATCGCGGCCGAGTTCGACGGCTGGGCACCCGAACTCACCGCCCTGATCACCGACACCGACACCCCGCCCGTCCTGCGCCCCCACCACGCCCTGCCGGACGGACACCGGTGGGACCGGGTCCCCGGCGTGACCCTGCTCGGCGACGCCGCCCACCTCGCCGCACCGAACGGCGAGGGCGCCAACCTCGCCATGCTGGACGGCGCCGAACTCGCCCAGGCCCTCGCCGCACACCCCGGCGACACGGAGACCGCGCTCACCGCGTACGAGGAGGCCATGTTCCGCCGCGCCGCCGAGACCCCCGCGTTCGACGGCGCCGAGATCCTCGGGATCGACTCCGCCGACAACACCGCCCAAGGGCTGATCAGCAGGCATGCCGAGAACGCGGGCTAGGGTCCGCGAAATTGCGGTGAGATCGGACGGAAACGTAGCTTGGGCGCCTGCCCCGCCGTTTCAAGGCCGGCCTCGGACATCGGAAAGGCACCCGTGGGACGACGTGAGAAACCGGTCGACCCCGGTGCCGGACCCGCGCAGCGGTTCGCGCACGAGCTGCGCGAACTCCGCGAGAAGGCGGGCAAGCCGCCGTACCGGGAGATGGCCGCGCGGGCCGGGTACTCCATCACCGCCATGTCCCAGGCCGCCGCGGGCGACCAGCTGCCCTCCCTCGCCGTGGTGCGCGCGTACGCCGAGGCGCTCGACGCCGACCCGGACGACTGGGAACGCCGCTGGAAGGAGACGGACGCGCTGCTCAGGGCGCCCGCGCCGGACGAACGCCCGCCCTACCGGGGGCTGGCCCGCTTCGAGGCGGACGACAGCGACCTGTTCTTCGGCCGCGACGCCCTCGTCACCGAGGTGGCCGAGCTGGCGCGCGGGCAGCGGTTCGCGGCGGTGTTCGGACCGTCCGGCAGCGGCAAGTCGTCCCTGCTGCGGGCCGGGCTGATCCCCCGGCTGCGGCAGGAGACGGGCGAGCGGCGGCCCGCCGTGATCCGCGTCCTCACCCCGGGCGAACGGCCCGCGTCCACCCACGCCGAGGCGCTCGTCCCGCGCGACGGCGACCTGGACACCTGGGTGATCGTCGACCAGTTCGAGGAGGTGTTCACCCTCTGCCCGGACCGCGCGGAACGCGACCGGTTCCTCGACCTGCTCCTCGCCGCCCGCCTCCCGGACAGCCGCCTGCGGGTCGTGATCGCCGTCCGGGGCGACTTCTACGGCCACTGCGCCGCCCACCGCGACCTCGCCGCCGCCGTCGCCCGGGCCGGCCTCCTCGTCGGCCCCATGACCCGGGACGAACTGCGCGAGGCGATCACCGGACCGGCCGCCGCAGCCGGCCTGAACGTGGAACGCGCCCTCACCGCACGCGTGATCGACGAGGTCGCCGACCAGCCGGGCGCCCTGCCCATGCTGTCCCACGCCCTCCTGGAGACCTGGCGCCGCCGC